>NZ_JBFABB010000132.1:0-18154 GCF_040640035.1 Micromonospora sp. NPDC023633
GGCGGCGAGTCGGGCGCGGACGGCGGCCAGCCGGCCGGCGACGCTGTCGAAGGTGCCGCGCAGCACCGCCACCTGGGCGCGCACCGCGTCCGCGCCGGGGCCGTCGACCTGGGCGCGGTCGAGCACCAGCTCCGGGCGTACGGCGGCGGCGATCAGGTCGGCGACGGCGGCGTCGTCGAGCCCGTCGGCGATCTGATCGGCCGCCGCCCGGACGGTCTGCGCGGTCCAGGTGCCCGGGGCCCCTCCCCGGACCAGCCGGCCGACCACCGAGTGGGCGGCCCGGAACGGCACCCCGTGCCGGGTCAGCGCGTCCGCGGCGGCGGTGGTGGTGGCGCCGGAGGCGACGATCTCCTCGGCCGACGGCGGCTCCAGCGGCTCGATCTCGGCGAGGAAGCCGCCGAGCAGCGCGAAGAACCGGTCGGTGCGGTCGTTGCTCTCCCAGAGCCGCACCTGCACGTCGGTGGTGGCGTTGTTGGAGTCCTCCCACCAGGCGGCGCCGACGTTGTTGAGCACCGAGGCGGCGTCGGCGGCGGTGGCGCCGGCCATCGAGACGAGGTGCTCCAGCACCACCGGGTTGCGCTTCTGCGGCATGATGCTGCTGCCCTGGGTGAAGTCCCCGGGCGTGGTCACCCAGCGCCAGCTCAGCCAGTCCATCAGGGTGCGGGCCAGCCGGGCGCCGGTCGCGAGGGCCTGGGCGTTGAGGGTGCCGACCCGGACGAGGTGGTCGGCGCCGGCCACCGCCTCGTACGAGTTGGTGACCAGGCCGTCGAAGCCGAGCAGCTCGGCCACCCGGGCGGGCGCGATGTCCAGGTCGGTGCCCGCGAACGCGCAGGAGCCCAGCGGCGAGGTGTTCAGGGCGTCGATCAGCTCGGAGTAGGCGACGGCCTCCCCGGCGAGGGCCTCGGCGTACCCGGCGAGCGCGTGCCCGATGGTGGTGGGCTGCGCCGGCCGGCGGTGGGTGTAGCCGGTGATCACCACGTCGGCGTACCGGTGCGCCGAGTCCAGGGCGGTCGCGCCGGTCGCGAGCACCCGGTCGAGGACCCCGAGCAGCTGGTCGCGCAGCAGCATCCGGAACACCCCGGCGTCTAGGTCGTTGCGGCTGCGGGCCATCTGCACGTCGAGCTCGGAGGTGGGGATGCCGCACGCCTGGGCCAGCCGCTTCTCCATCAGGTAGTAGGTGTCCTCGAAGGTGCCGTCGAACTCCGGCGCACCGGCGGTGTCGGCGCGCAGTTCGGCCAGCCCGCGCAGCAGCCGGGCGCCCCGCTCGGCGGGGACCAGCCCCTGCTCGGTCAGCATCACCACGTGGGCCTGGCTCGCCCGGACCATGGCCGGGAAGAGGTACCCGACGTGGTGGTCGTAGGTCGGCCGCAGGTGGTGCCGCTGGTAGGTGGTCAGCGCGGGTGTGCTCATGACGGTCTCTACTTCCTTCCATGCCGGGCGCGGCGTCGCGCGCCGCGCCCGGGCGTCAGCCGGTCAGGCGTCCAGGCCGAGCAGGCGCTCGGCGTTCCCGGCGAAGATCGCGCGTAGGTGCTCGTCGGGCAGCCCCAGCTCGCGGCAGATCCGCAGCTGGTCGTCGAGGTAGCGGGTGACGTACCCGCGCGGGAACCACGACGAGTCGCTGCCGAACACGATCCGGTGCGGGCCGATGGTCTCGTAGCAGCGCCGGAACAGCTCGTCCAGCGTCAGCTTGTACGGCATCCAGCGCACCCACTGGTTCGACCCCGAGGTGTCGACGTGGATGTTCGGGCAGCCCCAGGCGGCGAAGAGCAGGTCCTGCACGTGCTGGACGCCGAAGTGCGGCACCACCACGGCCAGCTCGGGGAAGCGGCGGGCCATCCGGGCCAGCTCGTCCGGGCCGCCGTACCGGCCGTGGGACAGGCCGCCGGCGCTGCCGTAGTGACCGATGTGGATCAGCACCGGCACGCCCAGGCGCTGGGCGGTGCCCCAGAGCGGGTCGAGGGCCTCGTCGTCGAGCGGGCCGCGCAGCAGCGGGGCGAAGAGCTTCAGCCCGCGCAGGCCGCGCTCGACCACCGCGCGTTCCAGCTCGGCGGCGGCATCCGCGCCGTACGGGTCGTGGTGGGCGAAGCCGAGCAGCAGGTCGGGGTGGCGGTCCACCACGTCGGCGACGGTGTCGTTGCCGCCGCCGGTGACGAAGACCGCCCGGCGGATGTCGACCGCGCGCAGTTCCTCGGCCCACCGGTCCGCCTCGTCCTGCCAGCGCGGGGCGGGCGGCTCCGGGTCCGGGAAGCCCCACGCCTGCCGCCACTGCCGTGCGTACGGGGCGGAGCCGGCGGCCCGGACGGCGCGTTCGTGCTCGCCGCCGGGGTGCATGTCGGCGGCGTGCTCGCAGGCCCGGATCGTCTCGTCGGCGCCGATGCGGAAGTGCAGGTGGAAGTCGACGACGTCCAGTCCACGCTCGACGGTCACGGCGCCTCCTCGGGCTCGGGCCCGCCGGCCGCCCGGACCGGCCCGTCGGTGGGCAGTGGGGCGTCGGTGGGCAGTGGGGCGTCGGTGGGCGGTGCGGGCGGCGGGCCGGCCACCCAGGCGGCGACGACCTCGCGCAGCCGGGTGGCGGCCAGTCGCCGGACCCGCCGACCGGCCGCCTCGTCGGCCAGCGAGATGTGCCCGGACCAGCCCTGCCACGGGTCCGGCCGGGACTCCACCAGCACGTACGGGTGGGTCACCGGCAGCTTCGGCCGCGGTGGCAGGTCGGCGACGGCGTCGAGGCGGACCGCGTCGGCAGCGAAGCCGAGCACCCCAGAGGTCTCGTACGCGCCGCCGTGCCCGCGCGCCGGCAGCGGCCCGTACAGCTCGGCGGTCTCGGCCGGGGTGACCAGCTGGAACCAGTTGACCAGCAGCAGGCTCGCCGTGCGCCGCCCGGAGACCCACTCCATGGCGGCCCGGACGGTCGACATGTTGGCGTCGTGTCCGTTGACGATCAGCAGCCGGGGGAACCCGGCGGCCACGATCCCCTCGATGACGTCGGCGAGGTAGCCGACCGCGATCTCGGGTCGGATCGCCACGGTGCCGGGCCACGGCCGGGTCTGGCCGGGGCAGGCGGCGTACGGCACGGCGGGGAAGAGCACCCCGCGCGGACCCACCGCCGTCGGGCGTCCGCCGGCCGGGGTGGTCGCGGTGCCGTCCGGGGTGCCGCCGCCGGACGGCACCGCGCCGTCGCCGGGGATCGCGCTCTCGGCGGCGAAGCCCTCGGCGAGGATCAGGTCGGTGCCGAGCGGCAGGTGCGGGCCGTGCCACTCGACGGCGCCGACCGGCAGCACCGCGAAGTCCGCCGCCTCGGCGACCGCCGCGAGCTCCCCGCCGGGGATCCGGGCGGCGGGGACCAGCCCGCCGCCCGTCGGCCAGGCCGCGCTCACGCCGTCCACCGGGCCGCCTCCCGACTGGAGCGCCGGCCGCCTTCGAGCCGGCCGGAGACCACCATCACCACGAAGATCAGGACCACCTGGAGCATGCCGTACGCGGCGGCGGTGCCGACCTCGAACGAGTACATCCGGTTGTTGATCTCCACGGAGATGGGCGCGGTCTCGGAGGTGTAGATGAGCACCGAGGCGACGAACTCGCCGACGCCGTGCACGAAGGCGAGCAGCGCGCCGGCCACCACGCCGGGCAGCATCAGCCGCAGGGTGACCGTGCCGAACGCCCGCCACCAGGACGCGCCCAGGTTGCGCGCGGCCTCCTCCAGCGACGGGTCGATCTGCGCCAGGGTGGCCGAGCTGGACCGGAACACCAGCGGCAGAAACCGCACGAAGTACGCCAACGGCATGATCCAGAAGGTCCCGATCAGCACCTGTCCGAAGCTGAACGCGTTGCCCGTGCTGAACGCGGAGATCAGGTTGATCGCCACCACCGTGCCGGGCAGTGCCCAGGCCAGCATGACCGCCACGTCCAGCAGGCCCCGGCCGCGGAAGTCCAGCCGCCGCACCGCGTACGCGATGAGCACGCCGACGACGACGCAGGCGACGGTCGCGATGAGGCTCATCTGCAGCGAGTTGAGGATCGGCTGGAACGCCGCCGGGTCGGAGAAGATCGTGACGAAGTTCTGCGTGGTGTACGCCGCCGGGATGACCTCGGTGGTCCAGGAGCCGTCCTGGGAGAACGCGACCAGGGCGATGGTCGCCACCGGCGCGAGCAGGACCGCGGTGGCCAGGACCGAGGCGGTCAGGGCGAGCCACTTGCCGAGCGGGTTGGTGATCTCGCGCCGGTGCGCGGCGACGCCCTTGGACTGGGAGCGGTAACTGCGCCGCCCCTCGTACCAGCGCATGCCGAGCAGGAACAGCACGGAGACCACGCCGAGCACCGAGGCGTACGTGGAGGCCATCGGCAGGTCGCCGTTGGTGCGGTTGATGTAGATCTGCATGGTCATCGTCTGGTCCACCCCGAACAGCAGCGGGGCGGTGTACGACGCCAGCGAGGTCATGAACACCAGCAGCGAGGCGGAGACCAGCGCCGGGGTGAGCATCGGCAGCAGCACCGTGCGCCACACCCGGACCCGGCCGGCGCCCAGGTTGTACGCCGCCTCCTCCACCGACGGGTCCATCCCCGACAGCGCGGCCGAGGCGGACAGGTAGAAGTACGGGTACATGGTGAAGGTGTGCACGACCAGCACCCCGGCGATGCCGCTGAAGGGCAGCACCGGGTTCTCGGCGCCGAGGAGCTGCTGGAGGCCGCGCGGCAGGATGCCGGTCTCGCTGTAGAGCAGCTGGAACGAGATCGCCCCGATCAGCGGCGGCAGCGCCGCCGGCACCAGGATGATCGCCTCGATCAGCTTGCGGCCGGGGAACGAGAAGCGCTTGAGCAGGAAGGCCATCGCCACGCCGACGACGCCGCAGAGCAGCACGCTGGCCGCGGAGATGATCAGCGAGGTGACCAGGGAGGACCGGGCGACCCCGCCGCCGGTGACGAAGCTGCCGTAGTTCTCCACCCCGTCCACGCCGACGCTCTCGGCGAAGGTGGCGAACATCGGCTGCACCACGTACCCGAAGAGGATCAGGGCGAGCGGGAAGACCAGGACGTACGGGAACCAGCGGGAGCCGGTGCCGCCGGCGAACCGGTCGGCGAGGCGGCGGCGCGGGCCGCGCGGCGGCGGCTCCTGGGTGATCGGGGCGACGGTGGCCGGGCTGGGGGTGGCGGGGATGGTGCTCACGGCCGCACCACCCACATGCGTTCCCGGTTCAGCCGCAGGCCGACCTGGTCGCCGGCGGCTATCCCGGCCGGCACGTCGATCGCGGCCACCTGCACCGGCTCGCCGGCCACGTCGACCACGAGGTTGGTGGCCATGCCGGTGAACTCCACCTCGGTGACCCGGCCGGGCAGCACGCCCGCCTCGGTGGCCGAGGTCAGCCCGAGGTGCTCGGGACGGACCGACACCAGCGCGGTGTCGCCCTGGCGCAGGCCGTGGCCCGTCGGGGCGGGCGCGGTGACCTCGCCGCCGGCGGGCAGCCCCACGGTGACGGTCTGCTCGGCGGCGGCGACCACCGGGAGGCTGAGCACGTTGCTGCGGCCGATGAAGCGGGCCACGAAGCTGGTCGCCGGGCGGTGGTAGATCTCCTGCGGGGCGCCGATCTGCTGCACCCGGCCGGACTGCATCACCGCGATGCGGTCCGACATGGCCATCGCCTCGGCCTGGTCGTGGGTGACGTAGATGGAGGTGGTGCCGGCCTCGCGCTGGATGCGGCGGATCTCGACCCGGGTCTCCTCGCGCAGCTTGGCGTCGAGGTTGGAAAGCGGTTCGTCGAGCAGCAGGGTGCGGGGCCGGATCACCAGCGCCCGGGCCAGGGCGACACGCTGCTGCTGGCCGCCGGAGAGCTCGTCGATGCGCCGGTCGCCGTAGCCGGCGAGGTGCACCTGGCCGAGCGCCTCCTCGACCCGCCGTCGCGACTCGGCCCGTCCGACCTTGCGGATCTTCAGGCCGTACGCGACGTTCTGCGCGACGCTCATGTGCGGGAAGAGCGCGTAGTTCTGGAACACCATGCCGGTGTCGCGCTTGTTCGGCGGCCGGCGGGTGACGTCCTCGGTGCCGAACCGGATCCGGCCGGAGGTGGGAAAGTAGAACCCCGCCACCATGCGCAGGGTGGTGGTCTTGCCGCAGCCACTCGGGCCGAGCAGCGTGAAGAACTCCCCGGCGGCGATGGTGATGTCGACGTCGTCCACGGCCGCGGTGTCGCCGCCGCGCGCGAAGCGCTTGCTCACCGACTCCAGCGTGACATCGATCATGAGGTCCTCTCCTTCGTGCGGTACCGGACCTGGTCGGTCGTGGGATGGGGGCGCGGGGGCGGGACGGGCCCGCCCCCGAGACGCCCGGGCGGTCAGCCCTTGTTCTTGATCTGGCCGTTCCAGTGGTTGATCCACTCGGTCTCGTTCTTGCCGATCACGTCCCAGTTGACGTCCAGCGGCTTGAGGTTGAGCTGGGCCAGCCACTCCGGCTTCTCGGCGATGTCCACGGCCGGGATCTGGTAGTAGTCCTTGGCCAGGTCGCCGCGGAGCTTGTCGTCGAAGAGGAACTCCATGAACTTCTGCGCGCCGGTGGTGTTGCCGCCCTTGACCGCGGCGATGCCGTCGACCAGCACCGGGGCGCCGGAGGCCGGCATCACGTAGCCGAACGGCATGTTCGACTGGTTGGCCTGCAACAGGATGTCCTGCAGGTTCCAGGCGCTGAGCACGCCCTGCTGGCGGGAGAGCTTCAGGTAGAGGTCGGTCGGGTTGGCCGCGTACGCGCCGGTGTTGGCGTCGAGCTTCTTCAGCCAGTCGTAGCCGGGCTGCGGGTTGCTGCCGTCCGGGGACTGCCGCATGATCATCGACGCGTAGATCGACCGCATCGTGCCGGACGCGGCCACGTCCCGGATGATGATCTTGTCCTTCCACTCCGGCTTCAGCAGGTCGTCCCAGTCCTTCGGGGCCTGCTCCGGGGTGAGCGCCTTGTTGTTGTACATGATGACCTCGGGGAGCAGGATCTCCCCGAACCAGCGGCCCTCGGCGTCCTTGTACTTCGGGTCCATCTTGCCGGCGAACGCCGGCTGCCAGGAGGTCAGCAGGTCCTCGCCGGCGCCGGCGGAGAGCCCCTGCTGGGTGCCGCCCCACCAGACGTCGGCCTGCGGGTTGGCCTTCTCGGCCCGGACCCGTTCCAGGATCTCCTGGGCGCCCAGGTTGAGGATCTCGACCTTGCCCTTGTACTCGGGGTACTTGGCGGTGAACTGGTCCACGACGTAGGTGGAGACCTTCTTGTCGCGGGCCGTGTAGATGGTCAGCTTCTCGGCGCTCGCGCCGCCGGCCGCGTCGTCGCCACCGCCGCCGCCACAGGCGGTGCCGGCGGCGAGCACGGTGGCGAGCGCACCGGCGAGGAGAAGTCGACGTCTCATGGGGTACCTCCGAGGGGTGTGGGGGGAACTGCGGTGTGCGTGGTGTGTGGTCAGGGAGTCGGCAGCAGGGTGGGCATTCCGGCGGCGGCCGCGGAGAGGGCGTAGCTGACCGCCCCGTGCAGCACCGCCCGGTCGCCGAGCACCGCCCGGCGCACCTCGGTGGTGCTCGGCGCGGCGGCGGCGACCAGTGCCTGGAGCCGGTCGACGGCGGCGTCGTCGAGGTGGGCGGCCGCGCCGCTGAGCAGCACCCGCCCGGGATCGACGACGCAGACGCAGGAGACGATCAGCCGCGACCAGGCCGCGAGCACCTCGTCGAGGTAGGCGGCGGCCCGTTCGTCGACGGCGGCCAGCGCCACCAGGTCGGCCACGGGCGAGTCCGGCCGCCGCCCGGGGGCCAGCGCCACCATCCGCTCGGCGATGGCGTTCTCCGACCAGCGGGCCTCGAACGGGCCGATCCCGTCGTGGCCGCGGTCGGTCGGGTCGAGCGGCAGGAAACCGACCTCGCCGGCGGCCCCGCCGGCGCCCCGGCGGACCTGCCCGTCGAGCACCAGGCCGGCGCCGATGCCGTCGGCCACGTGCAGCAGCAGCAGGTCGGCGACGTCGCTGCCCGCGCCGACGGCGTGTTCGCCGGCCGCCATCAGGTTCACGTCGTTGTCCACCACCACGGGCACCCCGAGCCGCCGCTGCACCGACTCCCCCACCGGCCGGCCCTCGACGAGGCCGACCGAGGGAGCCAGGCGGACGGCGCCGCCGGTGGAGACGCCGGGCGCGGCGATGGCCACCCCGCGCAGCGCCGGCAGCCCGTCGCCGGCGAGCTCGGGCACCGAGCGGCAGATGGTGTCGACGATGTCGCCGGCGAGCCGGACCGCGCGGTGGGCGATGACGGCGCCGTCGCTGTCGGCGATCTCGCAGCTGATCCGGGACGGCTCCAGGGAGACCGCCGCGACCAGTTCGGCCCGGGGGTTGAACTCCAGCATCGCCCGGGGCCGGCCGGTGCGGGAGGTCCCGGGGCCGCGCTCGATGAGGTACCCCTCGGCGATCAGCTCGCGCACGAGCGGGGTGAGCGTGGCGGGGCTCAGCCCGGTGAGCTCGGTCAGCTCGGCGCGGGAGAGCACCCGCACCTGGCGGGCGGTGGAGATCACGGACAACCGCTTGATCTCCTTCGACCGCTCCCGGCTCACCGGGCTCGTTGGTGGCGTCACCACGTCTGTCACACTTCCTTCCTACGGCGAACGAACTATCGAGTCAAGTAACGAAACCGTCTCGTTACCTTGCGGACCCCTTCGTGAGCAGCAGAAACGCCCTTCCTGTGAGCCCAGGCGGGGCCCAAGGACGGGCGAGCTCACCGCCGGCAACGCCTCGCCTGGCGGGGAGTTAGTTTCTTTCGCAAATGAAGAAAGACCTTGCAAAGCATTGACGGGCCGCCGCGCCGGTCCCTAGCGTCACCGGGCGAAGGCCTTCCAGTGTGTACGGATCTCCGTGCCGCTGCGCACCCCGGTGACGCCGGTGCTCCCTCGTGCCCGGCGCCCCTGCCCGTCCCCTCACCGTCCGACCGCGACCCCACGTCGACGCCCACGCGTCCGACGTCGCCGGCCGCTGCGCGGACCTCGCGTCACGCGAAAGGATCTGCATGCGTCTCAAGGCGTTCCTGCTACCCACGGCGCTCGCCCTGGCCCTGTCCGGGACACCGGCCGTGGCCCTCGCCGCCCCCACCGACGCCCGGCCGACCGACGCCGTCGACCTGGACGTCCTCTTCGTCAGCGCCCACCCCGACGACGAGGCCGGCAGCCTCGCCACCCTCGGCCAGTGGAAGGAGAAGCACGGGGCCAAGGCCGGCGTCGTCACCATCACCCGCGGCGAGGGCGGCGGCAACGCCGTCGGCCTGGAGGAGGGCCCGCCGCTGGGCATCATCCGGGAGCGCGAGGAGCGCACCGCGATCGGCCGTGCCGGGGTGGAGAACCTGTACAACCTCGACCGCGTCGACTTCTGGTACACCGCGTCCGCGCCCCTGTCCGAGCAGATCTGGGGACACGACGACACCCTGGCCCAGATCGTCCGGGTGATCCGGCAGACCCGGCCCGAGATCGTCATGACGATGAACCCGTCGCCCACGCCGGGCAACCACGGTAACCACCAGCAGGCCGCCCGGTTCGCCGCCGAGGCGTTCCACGCCGCCGCCGACCCCAAGGCCTTCCCCGAGCAGGTCACCAAGGAGGGGCTCGCCCCGTTCCGGGCGGCGAAGTTCCTGCGTACCGGCGGCACCGGCAGCTCGTCGACCGGGCCGGAGTGCGCCTCCAGCCTGGTGCCGACCGTCCCGACCGACCAGGTGTTCGGCGTCTGGGAGGGCGCCCGCAGCGCCGGCGGCAAGACCTGGGCCGAGGTCGAGGTCGACGCCCGCCGGGACTACCTCACCCAGGGCTGGGCCAACACCGCCGCCGCCCCCACCGACCCCGCGAAGATCCGCTGCGACTTCTACACCCTGGTCGACAGCCGCGTCCCGTACGACCCGGCGGACACCTCCCCCGAGGCGATCCTGCGCGGCTCGGTGCTGCCCCCGGCGGCCGGCGGGCTGCCCGGCGGCACCGAGCTCTACCTGACCGCCGACCGGTTCGACCTCGCCCCCGGGCAGAGCGTCGAGGTCACCGCGCACGTGCGGGCGCCGGGCAACCGGGCGCTAACCGCGCCCCGGGTCTCCCTGCGGCTGCCGCAGGGCTGGACCGCCGTCGGCTCCGGCGAGCTGCGCGGCGCCGTACCGGCCGGCAAGGAGCGGACCGTCACCTTCACCGTGACCGTCCCCGCCGGCGCCGACACCAACGCCCAGCACCTCGTCGGCGCGTCCCTGACCACCGGCCAGGGCGCCGGCCGCACGGACCGCGCGGTCCGGGTGGTCGCCGACGTGCGCGGCACCCTGGAGCCGCTGCCCGAGGTGGGGCTGTTCCGCACCTGGGCCGGCGACAGCGGCTACCCGCAGCTGGACACCCTGATCAAGCCGGTGCTGACCGTCGGCTCCGGCAAGAGCCGGTCGGTCCGGGTGGACCTGCGCAACCACGGCGAGACCGCCCAGAGCGGCACGGTCGCCCTCGGCCTGCCGGCCGGCTTCACCGCCGACGCGGCGACGAAGAGCTACGCCGACCTGGCTCCGGGCGCGACCGGGGCGGTCACCTTCACCGTCACCAGCGATGCCAGCCTGCCGACCGCCAACGAGGGCGGCGACGGCGGCGACTACGGGATCACCATCACCACCACCAGCGCCGCCGGCAGCACCGTGGAGACCGGTGCCCTGGAGATCGTGCCGACCAGCGAGGTGCCGCACGCCGGGCACGACCACGCCGTTGACGGGGTGGCCTCCCCCGGCGAGTACCCCGGCGAGGAGCTGGACCTGTCCCGCATCTGGGAGGGGCAGGCCACCACGCCGCAGGACGCCTCGGCCACCGGCCGGATCGCCTTCACCGAGGACGCGCTCGTCGTGTTCGTGCAGGTCACCGACGACGTGCTCGGCAAGAAGGTGGTGCCGCAGGACTGCAAGCGGCAGCGGCGCACCGACAGCGTGGAGATCATCGTCGACCCGAAGGGGAACTCGACTGACACCTCCACCGTGTTCAAGGCGGGCATCTTCCCGGTCACCGACGACCCCGCCAACGGCGACCCGCCGTGCTGGCAGCGCGACGCCGACAACCGGCAGGGTCCGGGCGCCACGACCGCCCCGGGGATGACCGTGGTCAGCAAGGTGACCGCGCCGTACACCGGCTACACGATCGAGGCGCGCATCCCGTTCGCGGTGCTGCCCGACGCGATCGACCCGGCCCGGATGGGCTTCAACGTGCTGGTCTACGACTCGGACACCCAGGACCTCAGCTCCCAGTCCCGGCTGGGCTGGTCCACCTTCACCGGCGTCCGGGCCGACCCGTACCGCTACGGCCTGGTCACCCTGCCCGGCCTCACCCCGGCCGCGCGGCAGCCCAGCGCCCCGGTGTTCCCGGACACCGCCGCCCGCAGCGTGCACAGCCCGCAGACCATCGCGCAGTCGGCCGTCGACGGGGTCGCGCCGGCCGCCGTCGCCCGGCTGCCCGAGGGGGCGCTCCGGCTCACCGGCCAGCGCCAGGTGGCCGGCGGGCTGGAGGTGACCCTCCGGGCCGACCGCACGGGCACGGCGTACCTGTACGCCTGGGACGGCGACCGGTCGCTCGGTGAACGGTCGATGCAGCTGAACTCCGGCCGCTCGGTGACGGTCGTGGTCCCGGTCACCGACGGCACGGCCACCGGCCTGCTGGCCGCGTTCGAGGCTGACGGCGCCGCGCTGGCCCGCCACGTTCCCGTGAACTGACGGTCGGAACGGCCCCGCCGTCGGGCGTGCGTCGCAGTCGACGTCGCCCGGTGGCGGGGCCCACCGGCCTCGGCGCCCGCCACCGCTGCCGACCGCCCGGTCCACGCCGGCGGATGCCACCGCTCCCCCACCGCGGCCTTCGCCGGCGGATGCCACTGCGGGTCTGTTTCCGGCGGCCGCCGCGCGCGCCCGGGCCCGCGTGGTGGTGCTCGACCCCGACGACCTGCCCGGTGGTGCGGTCTACAGGACGTTGCGCCACAGGAGGACCAGGCCGAAGACCGTCCCGAAGACGACGATCACCGCCCTGAGCAGCCCGCCGGGGAGCCTGCGCAGCAGCCGCGCCCCGGCGTAGCCGCCGACGACGGTCGCCGGCACCATGATCGCCACCCCCGCCCAGTTGACGAAACCGAAGATCACGTAGAGCACGACCGCCGTGAACGAGATGACGGCCGACAGCAGGTTCTTCAGGGCGATCGTCCTGGTGAGCGGCCCGTGCTGGAGGAGAGCCAGGCTGGCCACCAGGACGATGCCGAACCCGGCGCCGATGTAGCCGCCGTACACCCCGCCGAAGGCGACGAACGCGTGCAGCGCCGCCGGGTGCCCTCGCCGGTGCCGCAGCCCGGAGCGCCCCACCATCTCGTTCAGGCGGCTCTGCAGGCCGAGGACGGCGGAGGCGGAGAGCACCAGGAACGGCACGATCACGTCGAAGACGCGGCTCGGCGTCAGCAGCAGCAGCACCGACCCGACGACGCCGCCGAGCACGGCGGCGGGCAGAATCCGTTTGATGTCACCCCGGGCCGGCAGGTCCCGGTATCCCCCCGCGACGCTGGCCACGTTCCCGGGGAACACGGCGACCGTGCTGGTCAGCTTCGCGGTGAGCGGCGGTAGACCGGCACCGATCAGTGCCGAGAAAGCGATCAGGGAACCGCCGCCCGCCACCGCGTTGAAAGCGCCCGTGACGACACCGGCGGCGAGGAGCAGCACTGCCTGGATGGGATCCATCGAGTCCCAGGCTAGTGGCGCAGCCTGCCGGCCGGGCCAGGGTCGCCGGCGGGCCGACGACACCAGGGCCGGGACGGCGCCGGCGGCGTGCGGGTACGGCGCGACACGGGCCACGTGCGGATGTGCGACGCCGCCCCGGGGCGGGACCCCCGGCGGCCGGGACGCGACAGCAGTCGGTGGCGGGTGCAGGCCGGCGAGGTTCACCTCATCCGGGTGAGGCGGAAGCGGCGATTTGCGGGAATGGTGGCCCTGAAAGGGGGTCGCGATGGCGGATGCCACCCAGGATTTCTTCCGCGGTCTCGCCCGGCGGGGACACGACCCTCGCCTGACGGCGATCAACGAGGGCAGTATCCGCTTCGACATCGACTCGGACGACCGGGTCGACCACTGGCTCATCGCCATCGAGAAGGGTGACATCACGGTCACGGAGCAGGCGACGGGCGGTGACGCGGTGGTCCGGGCGAACCGGGCGGTGTTCGACCGGATCGCCAGCGGGGAGGCGTACTTCCTGACCACCGTTTTGCGCGGCGAAGCGGCCGTGGAGGGGAGCCCCCGGCTGTTCGCCACCGTTCGTCGGTTGTTCCCCCCGCCGCCCTCGTCCGGGACGACGCGCGCCCGAGGAGGTCACGATGGCTGAAAACCAGGTGGGCATCCTGGACGGGACGACCTTCATGGTCTGCGACCGCGCAGGCGACATCGTACCGTCACCCAACACGCCGCTCGGCCTGTTCGCCCACGACACCCGCCTGCTATCGAAGTGGGTGCTGACGGTCAACGGGGAACGGCTGAGCACCCTCGCCATCGACGACCTCCACTACTTCGAAAACCGGTTCTTCCAGGTCCCGGGGCGTCAGGACGTCTACGTCAACAGCACGGTGGGCGTGCGTCGGATGCACAGCCTGGACAGCGGCCTCCACGAGGACCTGACCGTCCTCAACTACGCCAGCGAACCGGTCGACGTGACCCTCAGGATCGAGGCGGACGCCGACTTCGCGGACATCTTCGAGATCAAGGACGCGGCGATGCGGAAGAAGGGTCGACACTACCGGCGGGTCGGCGACGGGCGCCTCGTCCTCGGTTACGAACGGGAGCGGTTCCGACGGGAGACGATCATCTCCGCGTCGGCGCCGGCCGCGTGGGACGACAACGGCATGTCGTTCGACGTCCACCTCGAACCCCACAGCCGATGGACCGTCAGACTCAGCGCCCTGCCGGACCTCCCGATGCCCAGAGGGCTGGAGCGCCTCGTGATCCCAGGGCGGGCAGCAGGCAAGGGCAGGGACAAGGAACGGGATCTCCTGGAATGGTTGGACCACGCGCCACGCCTGGAATCCGGCTGGCAGCCACTCAGCGTCGCGTACCGGCAGAGCCTGATCGACCTGGCCGCGTTGCGCTTCAGTCCCTTCCTCGCCGAGGACAAGAGGGTCCCCGCCGCCGGCTTGCCCTGGTTCATGGCCATGTTCGGTCGGGACAGCATCTTCACCAGTCTGCAGGCGTTGCCGTTCACACCCGAACTCGCCGCCACCACCCTCCGGGTGCTCGCGCTCCGGCAGGGCAGCCGCGTCGACGACTTCCGGGAGGAGGAGCCCGGTCGGATCCTGCACGAGATGCGGTACGGCGAGATGAGCATCTTCGAGGAGACCCCGCACACGCCCTACTTCGGCAGCGCGGACTCCACTCCCCTGTTCCTCGTGCTGCTCGACGAGTACGAGCGGTGGACCGGCGACGTCGACCTCGTGCGCTCGGTCGAGCACGAGGCCCGCGCGGCCATCGACTGGATCAACGACTACGCCGACCTGACCGGCAGCGGCTACATCTCCTACCAGCGACGCAACACCCGAAACGGCCTGGAGAACCAGTGCTGGAAGGACTCGCCCGACGCCATCTGCTACCGCGACGGCCGGCTGCCGGGCTTCCCCCGGGCCACCTGTGAGCTGCAGGGGTACGCGTACGACGCGAAGATGCGAACCGCCCGACTCGCCCGCACGATCTGGAACGACCCGCAGTACGCCGACCGGCTGGAGCGGGAGGCCGCCGACCTCAAGCAGCGCTTCAACCGCGACTTCTGGGTGGCGGACGGCGAGTACATGGCGCTCGCCCTCGACGGCGACGGCCGCCAGGTGGACGCCCTGTCCTCCAACATCGGCCACCTGCTGTGGAGCGGCATCGTCGAGAAGCCGAAGGCGGAAGCCCTGGTGCGGCACCTGATGTCGCCCGCCCTGTTCAGCGGCTGGGGTGTCCGCACGCTGGCCGATGGCCAGGCCCGCTACAACCCCATCGGCTACCACGTGGGCACCATCTGGCCGTTCGACAACTCCTTCATCGCCTGGGGGCTGCGGCGTTACGGGTACGCCGAAGAGGCGGCGCGGATCGCCGCCGGGATCCTGGACGCCGCCGTCTACTACGACGGCCGGCTGCCTGAGGCCTTCTCCGGATCCAACCGCGCCGACACCAGGTACCCGGTCAACTATCCCACCGCCTGCAGTCCTCAGGCGTGGTCCGCCGGAGCCACCCTGCTCCTGCTGAGGACGATGCTCGGGCTGCACCCGGTAGGCGAAGACCTCGTCGTCAGGCCCGCCCTTCCCGCTAACCTCGACTTCGTGGCGTTGCACGGCATCCCCGGCCGGTGGGGGCGGTTTGACGCCTACGGCAGGGGGCCGGATGCCGCGGGCAGGCAGCGCTACCAGCCGGCACCGCAACAACTCTCCGGCCCATGACGGGAGGGACGATGCGAGAACTCGATCCGCTGCGCACCGCCGTCATCGGCGTCCACTGGCAGCACGACATCGTCAGCCCCGACGGGGTGTTCGGCCCGTTCTTCGCCGAGCAGGTCGCCCGACACCGCGTCGCCTCGTACGCGGCGCAGGTCGCCACGGCGGTGCGCGCCAGTGGCGGCCTCGTCGTCTACACGCGGGTCGCCCACCGGCCCGGCTACCCGGACCTCATCTCCAACACGCCCAGCTTCGCCATGGTCCGGGAGCGGCAGGCCCTCCTCGAAGGCGCGCCGAAGGCCCGGATCATCGACGAACTCACGCCCGAGGCCGGCGACGTCGTCATCACCCACGTCCGGCTCACCGGCTTCTTCGGCAGCGAGCTCGACACGGTGCTGCGGGGCAGGGGCGTGGACACCGTCCTGTTCACCGGCGTGGCCACCAACCTCTCCGTCACCGGCACCGTGTTCGAGGCGGTCAACCACGGCTACCGACCGGTGGTCGTCTCCGACGCCTGCACCGCCGCGACCGACGAGACGCACCGGGCGAGCCTGGAGACGTTGGGTCAGCTCGGCGAGGTGGTGACCGCCGCCGAGGTCGTCGACCGCCTGTCGAGATGAGCCGGGGGCCGTCGACCCGACGCCCGGCGACGGCCCCGAACGGCCGCTCCGGGGCCCCGCTCGGCGGCAGGCCGGAGAGCCCCAACAACGGCCCGGGCGGCCCCTAGCCCGGCCCGTTTCCATTGACGGCGGCGCGCCCGCGCTGGCAGCATCCGGCGCATCATGATCAAGGAAAGCGGTTGGTCAGCGTCCCCCGTCCCGGCCCGGTCGCCCGTCGAGGTCGAGCCACGCCACGCGGACCTCGTCCATGAGGCGATCGCCCGGCATCCCGGCGACGCCCTGGCGCTGGGCACGGACGACGCCCTGGTCACCTACAGGGAGCTGCGCGCCCGGAGCAACCGGCTCGCCCGGCACCTGCGGGCCACCGGGGTACGCCGGGGCGACCTGGTCGCCGTCCTGCTGCCCCGTGGCGTCGACGGGGTCGTCAGCGTGCTGGCGGCGCTCACCGCCGGCGCGGCGTACCTGCCCATCGACGCCGGCTACCCCGCCGAGCGGGTCCGGCACATGCTCACCGACTCCCGCGCGCGGGTGCTCGTCACCGTACGGTCGCTGGTCCGGGCCGGCCTGGTGGCGCCCGGCACGCCGGTCGTCCTGCTCGACGACGACCAGGCGACGCTCGCCGCGTACCCCGACAGTCCGCCCGCCGTGTCGATCGGCCCGGGCGATCTCGCCTACGTGATCTACACCTCCGGCTCCACCGGCCTCCCGAAGGGGGTCATGGTGGAGCACGGCTCGCTGCGCGGGCTGGCCCGGTGGCGGGCCGACGCGGAGCGTCTCGGTCCCGACGACCGCTGCCTGCACCTGTTCTCCCCCGGCTTCGACGCGTCGGTGTGGGACATCTGGGCGCCGCTGGTGGCCGGCGCCAGCCTCTGGCTGCCCGACGACGAGACCCGGGTCGATCCCGACCGGCTGGTGGACTGGCTCGCCGCGCACGCGGTCACCTCGGCGACCATGCCCACCCCGCTCGCCGAGGCCGTGCTGGCCCGGCCGGCGCCGCCCGACTGGGCGCTGCGCATCCTGGGCGCGGGCGGCCAGCAGTTGCTGGCCCGCCCCCGCCCCGAACACACGTTCACCACCGTCAACCTGTACGGTCCCACCGAGGCCACGGTGCTGGCCATGAGCGGGGAGGTGGCGGTCGAGGGCGACGGCCCGCCCGCGCTCGGGCATCCGGCCGCGGGCGCCGCCATCCGGCTGCTCACCGACGACCTGCGTCCGGTGCCCGCCGGCAGCCTCGGCGAGGTGTTCATCGGCGGGCCGGGCGTGGCCCGGGGATACCACGACCGCCCCGCCCTGACCGCCGAACGCTTCCCGCCCGACCCGTACGGGCCGCCCGGCAGCCGCCTCTACCGCACCGGCGACCTGGCGCGTCAGCTTCCGGACGGCAGCTACCACTTCGCCGGCCGGGTCGACGACCAGGTGAAGCTGCACGGTCACCGGATCGAGCTGGGCGAGATCGAGAGCGTGCTGCTGCGTCATCCGGGCGTACGGGCCGCCGCGGTCCGTCTGCACCAGGGCACGGCCGGCCCCCGGCTCGTCGGATACGTCGTGCCCGAGGTCGGCCCGGACGACGCGACGCTGGCCGAGCACGCGGCCCGGTACCTGCCGGCGACCATGGTGCCCGCCGCGTGGGTCCGGCTCGCCGACCTGCCGCTCACCCCGCACGGCAAGCTGGACCGGGCCGCGCTGCCCGCACCGGCGGAGCAGGTCGGCGAGCCGCCCCGCGACGACCTGGAGCGGCAGGTGGCGCAGGTGTGGGCGGAGGTGCTCGGCCAGCCGCCGGGCCGGGACGACAACTTCTTCTCCCTGGGCGGGCACTCGCTGCGCGCCACGATGGTCGCCGTCCGGCTGCGCGACCGGTTCGCGCTGCCGCTCTCGGCGGCGATCGTGTTCGAGGCGCAGACCGTGGCCGCGATGGCCGACCGGCTACGGGCCGAGCTGGCGTCGCTGGCGGACCGGGAGGAGGGCGCCCGGAGCGAAGCCGACCTGGTCCCCGTCGCGCCGGGCGGCGACCCTTCGTCGCCGGGTCGGCTGTTGTCGTTCGCGCAGCAGCGCCTGTGGTTCCTCAACGCCCTGGACCCGAGGTCCACCGCCTACAACACCCAGACCGCCTGGCACATCGACGGC
>NZ_JBFABB010000133.1:0-17979 GCF_040640035.1 Micromonospora sp. NPDC023633
GGTGCCCCGGTCGACGCCGCCCGCCGCCGCGGCGGCGGGCACCATGGCGGTCGGCGCGGACGGGTCGGACACGGCGGCGCGGGCGGCCTCGGCCATCGCCGCCGCGGAGCTGAACCGGTCGGCCGGATCCTTGGCCAGGGCGCGGGAGACCAGCGCGCGGACCGCCTCCGGAACGTCGTGCGGCAGCTCCGGCGGCTCGTCGTCGAGGTGGCGCACGGCGACCTGCAGCGGGTTGTCGCCGGTGAACGGCGGGCTGCCGCTGAGGCAGCAGTAGGCCACGGCGCCGAGGGCGTAGATGTCGGTCGCCCCGGACACCGGCCGGCCGGCTGCCTGCTCCGGCGCCATGTAGAGCGCGGTGCCGGGCACCGCGTTGGTGCTGGTGATGCTGGTGACGTTGGTCGAGCGGGCGACGCCGAAGTCGACAAGCACGACGCTGCCGTCCTCCTGCACCAGCAGGTTGCTCGGCTTGACGTCGCGGTGCACGATCCCGCCGAGGTGCGCGGCGTGCAGCGCCTGCGCGACCTGCGCCACGATCGCCATGGTCTCGGCCACGTCGAGGTGCCCGGCGGCCTCGATCCGCTTGGACAGCGGCTGGCCCGTCACGAACTCCATGACCAGGTAGTCGGCCCGGCCGCCGTCGGGCAGGTCGTCCTCGCCGCAGTCGAAGACCTGGACGATGCCCGGGTGGCGCAGGGCGGCCATGATCCGGGCCTCGGCGCGGAAGCGGGCGATGAAGTCGGGGTCGGAGACCAGGGCCGGCAGCAGGACCTTGACCGCGACCTGCCGGCCGAGGACGAGGTCCTTGCCCTGCCAGACGTCGCCCATGCCGCCCGTGGCGACACGCTCGTCCAGGCGGTAGCGACCGCTGAGTACGACCTCCGATGACAACACAGCACCACCGTACCCAGACCGGCGGGGATCGGCGCGCCGCCCGCCGCCGGACCGACCCGCTCCGGCCGCCGGGCGGGGGCGGCGGGACCGCACCCGCGTCGGATAGGCTGTGACCGCCTGCGGACCGTGTGTGACGGAATTCCACCCATCTGCGCCGTACGCTCTGCGAACGCGTCGCCGCCCGCGACCGCCGGGAGGTGCAGCGTCCCAGGCCCCCGCGCCGTTACGGCGACGCCCCGCCCGAACGGCTAGATAATTCTCACTCTTCTGCCCACCCGAGCGGGCTTGCCCGAACGACTCGGCGCTCCTAGCGTTAGCGCGACTTCGGGCCCGCCCCATGGCGTCGCCGCGGCACCTGCGCCACCGGCCGTGCCGCCACGGCAGGAGTCCAGACGTACCGTCCGGGCGATGCGGTCCCGGGCGTGATCAGGTCAGCGGGGGGCTGAGGGTGCGGGATCAGGTCCGGTTGCCGGGCCGTGCTTGCCTCGCGTACGCCCACGTCGGCGTGCGCCGCCTGCGCGTGTCGACGGGACGGAAGCGGCGGCCCCATGACGGGTGAGCTGAACGAGGCTGTCGTGGCGGCGCAGGCCGGCGACGAGGACGCCTTCCGCTTCCTCTACCGCAGCCTCCAGCCCGGCCTGCTGCGATACCTGACCGCCCTGGTCGGCGCGGATGCCGAGGACGTCGCGTCCGAGGCCTGGCTGCAGATCTCCCGCGACCTGCCGAGCTTCACCGGTGGCGAGTTCCGGGCCTGGACCGTCACCATCGCCCGCAACCGGGCCATGGACCACCTGCGCCGGCAACGCCGTCGCCCCTCGCTGCCCGTGCCGGTGCAGGCGCTCGCCGAACTGGCCGGCGACGCCGACACCGCGGAACGGGCCGGCGAGACGATCGGCACCGAGGCGGCGCTCGCGCTGATCGCCACCCTGCCGCCCCGCGAGGCCGAGGCCGTCCTGCTCCGCGCGGTCATCGGGCTGGACGCCGAGACCGCCGGGCGGGTGCTCGGCCGCCGGCCCGGCGCCGTGCGCACCGCCGCCCACCGGGGGCTGCGCCGGCTCGCCGCGCTGATGGAACGCCACGACCCGACCCAGTCGCCGGCCGCTCCCGAGGCCGCCGCGCCGCCCCGACCGCGTACCGGCCGGCGGCAGGCGTCGCACGCCGAGCCGGCGGACGGTTGACGTGAGGGGATTCAGGATGTTCTTCCGCCGGGCCGAGCGGCCCGCCGACCGCGACGCGTCCGACCGGCTCCTCGACGCGGCCCGCGCGGGCGCGCCCCGTACGCCGGACACCGACGGGTCCGACCCGCTCGCCCGGCTGCTCTCCGCCGCCGCCGTCCCCGCCCGGCCCGGCGAACTGGCCGGGGAGGAGGACGCCCTGGCCGCGTTCCGGGCGGCCCGCGCGGCCGGCCCCGCCGCCGAAACGGTCCCGCCGCCACGCCGGCGCCGGTTCACCGCCGGCGCCGTGGCCTGGGGTGCGGGGATCGCCGTCACCGCGACCGCGGGCGCCGCCTTCGCGGCCGTCACCCTGGACCGCGCCGACGACCCGGTCCCGCCGCCCCGCCCCGCCACTCCGACGCCGGCCACCCCGGCGCCGGGCACCACGGAACCGGAACGGGACGGGCCCACCGCAGCCACCGGCGGCCACCCCAGCGGGAGCGCGCCCCATCCCTCCGCCGCTCCCACCTCGGGCGCGCCCGTCCCCGGCGCCACCGCCGGCGACAGCCGCCGGACGCCGGAGCCGCGCACCGAGGAGCTGCGCGGCCTCTGCCAGGCGTACCTGGCCAGGAGGCCGGCGCAGCGGGAGAAGGCCCTGGACAACCCCGCGTTCGCCCAACTGGTGACCGCGGCGGGCGGCCGGGAGCGGGTGGGGGACTTCTGCGGGGAACTGGTGCCCGAGGCGGCGGAGACGCCGAACGCGCCGAGAAGGGGGCCGACGACGCCGCCGACCCCGGCTCCGGGCACCGCCGAGCGGCCCGTCGCGGTCGCGCCGGGCGGCTGATTCTCCCACCCCGTTCCGGTGGTGCGGGCCGCCCATTTTCCGCTGCACGTTCCGGCCGGCCGCGCGATGTTCGTCTGCTAGACAGGAGTGCGTGGGGCCGCCGACGCCCTCGCCGATGACGGTGGGTGGCGTTACGGTGACACGGACCGGAAGTCGGCCGGGGAAGGGGGCCCGTCCTGTGGTGACGTCGCCGGAGCTCGACCGGACCACCGTTCTGCGGGAGTCCGCCGCCGCCGAGGGCCACCTCGCGCGTATCTGCTTCAAGACCGGCCCACCGACTCGCACCGGCGTCGAACTCGAATGGACCGTGCACGACGCCGCCGACCCCGCCCGCCCGGTCGACGGCGAGCGGCTCCGGGCGGCCCTGGGGCGACACAGCCCCCGCACCCTCGACCGCGCGAGCCCCGCCGAGCCGCTCCCACACGGTGGCACCGTGACCGTGGAGCCCGGCGGGCAGCTGGAGATCTCCACCGCGCCACGCTCCTCGCTCGCCACCCTCATCCACGCCACCGACGGCGACATCGCCGAGCTGAGCGGCCTGCTCGACGCCGCCGGGCTGGTCCTCGGGCGCAGCGGCATAGACCCGCACCGGCCGCCCCGCCCGGTGGTCGAAGGCCCCCGCTACCGCGCCATGCGCCACGTCTTCGACCGACGCGGCCCGGCCGGCCGGACGATGATGTACAGCACCGCCGGTCTCCAGGTCTGCCTGGACGCCGGGGAGCCGGAACACCTGCCGGACCGCTGGGCGGCCGTGCACGCGCTCGGGCCGCCCCTGCTGGCCGCGTTCGCCACGGCCGAACGGCACGCCGGCCGCAGCACGGGCTGGGCGTCCGCCCGGATGGCCGCCTGGTACGGCATCGACCCGGCCCGTACCCGTCCCGTCTGGACGCCGGAGACCGACGTCGACCCGGTCACCGCCTGGACCAGGTACGTCCTCGCCGCGCCGCTGCTCTGCGTGCGCGGCGACGGCCCCGACTGGACGCCGCCGCCGGGGATCACGTTCGCCGACTGGGTCGACGGGGCGCTGCCCCGGCCGCCCACCACCGACGACCTCGACTACCACGTGAGCACCCTCTTTCCGCCGGTGCGGCCCCGGGGCTACCTGGAGCTGCGCTACCTCGACACGCAGCCCGGTCGGGGCTGGGTGGTACCGCTCGCCGTGCTGGCCGTCCTGCTCGCCGACCCCGGCACGGTCCGCGCGGCCCGCGCCGTCGCCGGGCCGGTGGCGCACCGCTGGCACGCCGCCGCCCGCCACGGCCTGCGCGACCCGGCGCTGGCCGCCGTGGCGGCCGACCTGTTCGACCTGGCCCTCGCGGCCCTGCCCCGGCTCGACCTGCCGGCGGCCCTGCACGACGACATCGACCGAGGCCTACGGCGGCGACGGGACGCCGCGGGAAGGAGTCACCGGTGACCGGAGCGACGACGCGGGTGGGCCCGGAGCAGTTGCGCAGCCGGATCGCGGCGGAGCTGGAACGCACCCGCGCCCGCACCGCCCTGCTGACCGAGGCGGTCGACGAGGCCGACCTGGTGCGGCAGCACTCACCGCTGATGTCCCCGCTGGTCTGGGACCTCGCCCACGTCGGCAACCAGGAGGAACTCTGGTTGGTCCGGGACGTGGGCGGGCGCGAGCCCGTCCGGCGGGACATCGACGACCTGTACGACGCGTTCAAGCAGCCCCGCCGGGACCGCCCGACCCTGCCGCTGCTGCCCCCGCGGGAGGCCCGGGCCTACCTGCTCACCGTCCGGGAGAAGGTGCTCGACCTGCTGGACCGGGTCGCGTTCACCGACCGGCCGCTGGTCGCCGACGGCTTCGCCTTCGGGATGATCGTGCAGCACGAGCAGCAGCACGACGAGACGATGCTCGCCACCCACCAGCTGCGCGCCGGCCCAGCGGTGCTGCACGCCCCGCCGCCGCCGGAGCCGAGGGCCCGGGTCGACGCCGAGGTGCTGGTGCCGGCTGGCGAGTTCACCATGGGCACCGACACCGACCCGTGGGCGCTGGACAACGAGCGCCCCGCCCACCGGGTCCACCTGCCGGCGTACGTCATCGACGCCGCGCCGGTGACCAACGGGCGCTACCGCGAGTTCATCGCCGACGGCGGCTACGACGACCCGCGCTGGTGGAGCCCGGCCGGCTGGCGGCATCGACGGGAGGCGGGGCTGTCCGCGCCGATGCACTGGCGACGCGACGGCGACGGCTGGGCCTACCGGCGGTTCGGGCGGTGGGCGCCGGTGCGCGACGACGAGCCGGTGGTGCACGTCTGCTACCACGAGGCGCAGGCGTACGCCGCCTGGGCCGGCAAGCGGCTGCCGACCGAGGCGGAGTGGGAGAAGGCGGCCCGCTGGGCCCCGGCCACCGGCCGCTCCCGCCGCTACCCCTGGGGCGACGACGACCCGACCGCCGAGCACGCCAACCTGGGCCAGCGGCACCTGTGGCCCGCCCCGGTGGGCGCCTACCCGGCCGGTGCCTCGCCGCTGGGCGTGCACCAGCTCGTCGGCGACGTGTGGGAGTGGACCTCCACCCCGTTCCGGGGGCACCCCGGCTTCATTGCGTTCCCCTACCGCGAATACTCGGAGGTCTTCTTCGGCGACGACCACCGGGTGCTGCGCGGCGGGTCGTTCGGCACCGACCGGGCCGCCTGCCGGGGCACCTTCCGCAACTGGGACTACCCGATCCGGCGGCAGATCTTCAGCGGCTTCCGCTGCGCGCGGGACGCCCGGCCGGAGGAGTCGCAGCCATGAGGACGCCGCCGCCGGACGGTCGGGTCGCGCGCCGACCGGGCGCCCCGCTTCGAAGCCGGCGCCCGGGCCACCCCGCCGCCTGGCCGGGCGGTACCGCCTGATGTGCCGCCACCTGGCCTACCTGGGGCCGCCGGTCACCCTGCGGGAACTGCTGTTCGACCCGCCGTACTCCCTCGTGCGGCAGTCCTGGGCGCCCCGCGACATGCGCGGCGGTGGGACGATCAACGCCGACGGCTTCGGCGTCGGCTGGTACCCGGGCGGCGGCGAGCCGGTGCGCTACCGGCGGTCGCAGCCGATCTGGAGCGACCCGACCATCGCCCAACTCGCGGAGGTCACCTCGGCCGGGGCGGTGCTGGCCGCCGTCCGCTCCGCCACGGTGGGCATGGCGGTGCTCGACGGGGCCGCCGCCCCGTTCGCCGAGGGGCGCTGGCTGTTCAGCCACAACGGGTTGGTGCGGGGCTGGCCCGACTCGATGGTCGCGCTCGCCGCCACCCTGCCCGTACGCGACCTGCTCACCCTCGACGCGTCCACCGACTCGGCGCTGCTGTGGGCGCTGGTGCGGCACCGGCTGCGGGCGGGGGTGAAGCCGGCGCGCGCGATCGCCGAGACCGTGACGGCGGTGGCCGGGGCCGCCCCCGGGTCCCGGCTCAACCTGCTGCTCACCGACGGGCGCACCGTGGTGGCCAGCGTGGCCGGGCACGCGCTGTCGATCCGCGCGACGCCGGCCTCGGTGCTGCTGGCCTCCGAGCCGCACGACGACGACCCCGGCTGGCGGGCGGTGCCGGAGGGGCAACTGGTGGAGGCCACCGCGACGGGGGTGCGCGTCCGCGCCCTCGCCGAGGTCTGACCGCCGGCCGACAGAAACGTTCCATCCGACGACGAAGGGGACGACATGGGCGCGGAGCCGCTGGAGATCCACCTGGAGGAGCAGGACCTGGGGCGCAGCCTGCGGGAGGACGTCCGCACCGGCCTGACGGCCGAGGAGAAGTGGCTGCCCCCCAAGTGGTTCTACGACGCCCGCGGCAGCGAGCTGTTCGAGGAGATCACCCGGCTGCCGGAGTACTACCCGACCCGGGCCGAGCGCGCGGTGCTGGCCGAGCGGGCGGCCACGATCGCCGAGCTGACCGGGGCGAAGACGCTGATCGAGCTCGGTTCGGGTTCGTCGGAGAAGACCCGGCTGCTGCTGGACGCGTTCACCCGCCGGGGCGGGCTCGGCACGTTCGTGCCGCTGGACGTGTCGGTCAGCGCGCTGCGCCAGTCCACCGCCGAGATCGCCGCCGACTACCCCGGGCTGCGGGTGCGCGGCATCGTCGGGGACTTCACCCGTCACCTGGACCGCCTGCCGACCGGCGGGCGCCGGCTGGTGCTCTTCCTCGGCGGCACGGTCGGCAACCTCCTGCCGGCCGAGCGGGCGCGGTTCCTCGCCGCGATGCGGGCCGCGCTGGAGCCGGGGGACTGGCTGTTGATCGGCACCGACCTGGTGAAGGACCCGGCGGTGGTCGTGCCGGCGTACGACGACGCGGCCGGGGTCACCGCGGAGTTCAACCGCAACGTGCTGCGGGTGGTCAACCGGGAGCTGGGCGCCGACTTCGACCCGGCGGGATTCGACCACGTCGCGCTCTGGGACCCGGAGCGGGAGTGGATCGAGATGCGGCTGCGGGCGCGGCGACCGATGCGCGTCCGGGTGCTCGACCTGACGGTCACCTTCGCCGAGGGCGAGGAGTTGCGCACGGAGGTGTCGGCGAAGTTCCGGCCCGAGGGGATCGCCGCCGAGCTGGGCGCGGCCCGCTTCGCCGCCCACGACTTCTGGACCGATCCGGACGGCCTGTTCGGCGTCACCCTGGCCCGCGCCGAGTGACCGGCGACGCCCCGCCGGCGGGTGAGCATCTTCACCCGCCGGGGCCGGCCCGATCGGTGATCGGCTAGGCTGGGCGGCGCGAAGGGGAGTAGCCCCCAATGTCGTGGTCGACACACTGGTGCGTTCCGCATCCGGCCACGCGGCCTCGTCATCCGAGGCGGGCGAGACCTTCGACCCAGGCTGTAGCAGCCGGGTCGAGGGCGCCCCCGTACCTCCTCCCGGCGTGATCCGGAAGGATGTCATGGAAGGTTTCCTCGTCGCGCTGGTGGTCAGCTTCGGCGTCATCTTCGTCGCGGAGCTGGGGGACAAGTCCCAGCTGATGGCCCTGACCTTCGCCACCCGCTTCAAACCCGTACCGGTCCTGATCGGCATCACCGTCGCCACCGCCGTGGTGCACCTGGCCTCGGTGGCGATCGGCTACGGGCTCGGCGCCGCGCTGCCGACAGAGTGGATCTCGCTCGTCGCGGGCGTGGCGTTCCTCGGCTTCGGCGCCTGGACCCTGCGCGGGGACACCCTCACCGAGGAGGAGAAGCGCAAGGCCGAGAAGACCAGCAAGTCCGCCATCGTCGCGGTGTCGGTCGCGTTCTTCCTGGCCGAGCTGGGCGACAAGACCATGCTCGCCACCATCACCCTCGCCACCCAGTACGGCTGGTTCGGGACGTGGCTCGGCTCGACGATCGGCATGGTGGCGGCGGACGCGCTCGCCATCCTCGTGGGGCGGATGCTCGGCCGGCGGCTGCCGGAGAAGACCATCAAGTACGGCGCCGCGGTGCTCTTCGCGATCTGCGGGCTCTGGCTGATCCTGGAGGCCGTCACGCAGCTCACCTGACGCCGACTACCGCCCTGCTGGCCGGGTATCGCCAGCGGGTGGGCGTCGAGGAGATCCTGCGCCAGGGCTACCAGAGCCTCGTCACCGCGGTGGAGGTCGCCGGGGCGGTGGTCATCTTCGTCGGGGCGGCCTGGGCGGCGCTGCGGTTCGTGGTCGAGGGACTGCGGCACCGCAGCGCCGCCGTGTTCACCCCGATCCGGCTCTCCCTGGGGCGGTTCCTCACCCTCGGGCTGGAGTTCCAGCTCGCGGCCGACATCCTGCGTACGGCGGTCTCGCCGACCTTCGCCCAGATCGGCCAGCTGGCCGCCATCGCCGCGATCCGGACCGCGCTGAACTACTTCCTGGGCCGGGAGATCCGCCAGGAGCAGCAGCAGGTCCGCCAGGCGGAGCGCGGCGGGTGATGATCCGCGCCCTGGTCACCGCCGCCACCGCGCTCGCCGCCCTGGCCGGGCTGGCGGTGCTGCTCGGCGCGGGTTCGTGGCGGTGCGCGATGCGGGTGTTGCTGGACCTGCTGACCGCCGCCGGGCTGTTGCGCCTGGCCGGCGACCAGGGCTGGACGGACCTGGCCGCGGCGGCGGCGATCGTCCTGCTGCGCCGGCTGCTCTGGGCGGCACTCACCGCCGGCGGACCGCCGGCGCGGGCGGGGCCGGACCGCGCCGTCGCGGCCCCGGACGCGCCCGGATGAACCGACGGCCGGCCGGCCCCGGGCGACGCCCCCGGTCTCAGCCCTCCCCGCGCTGGTAGACGTCCGGCACGCCGTCGCGGTCGGCGTCCACCCGTTCCGCCTCGGCGATCCGCCGGTAGGCGGCGTTGCGCCGCACCAGCACGACCGTGGCGAGCAGCGCGGCGATCACCGAGCCGGTCAGCACGGCCGCCTTGACGTTGTCGTCGGCGGCGCTGCCGGGGCCGAACGCGAGTTCGCCGATCAGCAGGGAGACGGTGAACCCGATCCCGGCGAGCAGCGCCACGCCGAGCAGGTCCGTCCAGGTGATGTCCTCGTCGAGCCGGGCCCGGGTGAACCGGGCGAGCAGGAAGGTCGAGCCGAAGATCCCGACGGCCTTGCCGAGCACCAGACCGGCCACGACGCCGATCACGATCGGGTCGGTGACGATGGCCCCCAGGTCGGCGCCCCGCAGCGACACCCCCGCCGCGAAGAACGCGAAGATCGGCACGGCGAACCCGGCCGAGATCGGGCGCCAGCGGTGCTCGAGGTGCTCCGCGAGCCCGTGCGAGTCGCCGGCCTTGCCCCGCAGGACGGGCACGGTGAAGCCCAGCAGGACGCCCGCCACGGTGGCGTGCACCCCGGAGGCGTGCATCAGCGTCCAGGCGGTGACCGCGAGCGGGATCAGCGCCCACCACCAGGTCTTGCGCCGCTGCACGAGCAGGCCGAAGACGGCGATCGGGGCCAGGGCGGCGAGCAGCGGCAGCGGGCTGAAGTCGTCGGTGTAGAACATCGCGATGATGGTGATGGCGAGCAGGTCGTCGACCACCGCGAGGGTGAGCAGGAAGGCGCGCAGGCCCTGCGGCAGGTGGGAGCCGATGACGGCCAGCACGGCCAGGGCGAAGGCGATGTCCGTCGCGGTGGGGATGGCCCAGCCCCGCAGCCCGTCGCCGCCGGCGTTGACCGCGAGGTAGATCAGGGCGGGCGCCGCCATGCCGCCGACCGCCGCGACCACGGGCAGTGCCGCCCGGCGCGGGTCGCGCAGTTCGCCCGCGACGAACTCCCGCTTGAGTTCCAGCCCGACGACGAAGAAGAAGATCGCCAGCAGGCCGTCGGCGGCCCAGGCGGTCAGGCTCAGGTCCAGGTGCAGGGCCGCCCCGCCCGACCAGGGCACCCACGCGCCGAGGGCGGCGTAGGAGGGCTCCCAGGGCGAGTTGGCCCAGACCAGCGCGATCACGGCGCCGAGCAGCAGGAGGCCACCGCCGACGGTCTCGGTGCGCAGCACGTCGGCCAGGAACCGGGCCTCCGGCCAGGACGTACGCGAGAAGAACCGGTGGTTCGGGCGCTCGGGGCGGTCGGCGTGCGGGGTGCGGTCGGTCATGGGCGGGATCCACCTCGGGTCTCGGGCAGCACGGTTCGACGCCGACCAGGCTTCCCGGCACACCGTCCCCGACCCTATCCAGCACCGCCCTGAGCGGCGAGTCGGGACGGGCGATCGCCGGTGACGTCACGTCCGGTCGGTCCCACCCCGCCACCCGGAACGCCGTACGGCCGTTTGTCCGGTGGTGGGTCGGGCGCATGTGTCATGGGGCGAAACCGCGTAACTCGGGACATAAGGCGTATGAGTCGCTTTAATGGTTTCACGAGATTAAGTCGACCTTGGGGGTTTTCGTGAAGTTCTTTGGCGTTACCGGCCTGGTACGGAGGCGCGCCTGATGGACCTGTACCGCCAACTCCGCCTCGTGCGCCGGCACTGGTGGATCGTGCTCCTCACCGTCATGGTCGCGCTCGGCGTCACCGCCCTCGTCACCGTCCGGGCCCAACCCCGGTACGTGGCGTCGGTGACCTTCTTCGTCACCACGCCCAGCCAGGGCGTCACCGACGCCTACCAGGGCGGCCTCTTCCTCCAGCAGCGGGTCAAGTCCTACGCCGAGTTGCTGACCAGCGACCGCCTCGCGCAGAGCGTGGTCGCCGAGAACCCGGTCGGGCTCACCGCCGAGGAGGTCCAGCGCCGGGTCAGCACCTCCACCGAGACCGGCACCGTACTGCTGCGCGCGTCGGTGACCGACACGGACCAGAACCGGGCCCTGAAGGTCACCGAGGTGCTCTCCGCGAAGTTCGTCGAGCTGGTGCAGAAGGTCGAGACGACCCAGGACGGCAAGGCCGGCCCGATCAGGATCGAGGTGGTCAGCGGGCCCCGGGTCACCCCGACCCCCGTCTCGCCCCAGCCGGTCCGCAACTTCGCGGTGGGTACCCTCCTCGGCCTGCTCGCCGGCGTGGGCTTGGCGGTCCTGCGGGGGGTCGCAGACGTCCGCCTGCGCGACGCCGCCGGCCTGCAACGCACCACCGGCAGCCCGCTGCTCGGCGAGATCCCCTTCGAGAGCACCGCGAAGTCGGAGCCGTTGATCGTTGGCGAGGCGGCGAACTCCACGCGCGCCGAGGCGGTCCGCAAGCTGCGCACCAACCTGCGCTTCGTCGACGTGCACGAACCCGCCCGCGTCATCGCCGTCACCAGTGCCCTGCAGGGCGAGGGCAAGACCACGCTCTCCTGCAACCTGGCGATCGCCCTGGCCGAGGCCGGCTGGCGGGTGCTGCTGGTCGACGCCGACCTGCGCCGCCCGAAGGTCGCCGACTACCTGGGGCTCGACGCCGGCATCGGGCTCACCGACGTGCTGGTCGGCGACGTCCAGGTCGGTGACGTGGTGCAGCGCTGGGGCGACAAGTCCCTGCTGGTGCTCCCGAGCGGCTCGGCGCCGCCGAACCCCAGCGAGCTGCTCGGCTCCAAGGCGATGGCGGACCTACTGCTCGCCCTGCGGGAGTCCGCCGACATCGTCATCATCGACACCGCCCCGCTGCTGGCCGTGACCGACGGCGTGGTGGTGGCCGTGCAGGCCGACGGCGCGCTCCTGGTCTCCCAGCAGGGCCGCACCTCGCGCAGCCAGGTGGCGCAGGCCGCCCGCGCCCTGAACTCGGTCTCCGTCCGGCTGCTCGGCTGCGTGCTGAACATGGCCAAGGTGGCCAAGGCCGAGGCGTACCAGTACGAGGCCTACCGGGTGGTCACCGCTGCCGCGACCGCGGACGTGCCGGCCGACCCGGCCACGACCGCCCGGCACGCGGAGCGGATCGACGGCGTCGTCAGCGACCGTACGCAGGAACTCACCCGGCTGTCCCGATGAGCGCCGCGAGGGGTCGCATCGCGCGTTCGATCTCCTCCGCGCAGCGTCGGAAATCGGCGACGGTACCGCCGAGCGGGTCCCGCAGGTCGTCCGCGTCTCCGGTGGCGGGTTGCAGCCGCCCCCGGGCGCGGGCGGCCGCCTCCACCGCCGCCCGCAGGGGGCCGTCGGTCGGCTCCGTCGTCGGGTCGACGGCCGCGGCCAGCCGGCCGAACTGGCGCAGGGTGAACGTCCGGTGCAGCGCGGCCGGCGCGAGCGCGGTGCACACCGAACGCTGGCGGCGCGTCGCCGCCAGCACCAGCGTCGCCCCGACCAGGTGCTCCCGGCGCAGCCGGCGGCTGCGGAAGTCGGTGGGGTCCCCGCCGGTCTCCGCCGCCAGGTCCGCCGCGTACGGGTGCATCGGCAGGTCGTCGACGGCGTCCGTGCCGGCGCTGCCGACCGTCACCGCCCGCCCGGCCAGCAGGCGACGGGCGATGTACTCGGCCATGGGTGAGCGGCACAGGTTGGCGTGGCAGACGAACAGCACCCGGTCGACCATGCGGACCCCTCTCGTCGGTGCCGTCGCGGACGGTGGCGTCGCGACGGCCGCCGGCCGGCGGAGCCGGCCGGACGTGGAGGGGATGTCGGCATCGTACGCGGGCCGGGCGCGTGCACGTCACGCTGCCGCGCCGAGGAGTCCCGTCCGGACGGAGGCGGGTCGGTGAGGATCGGGATCCTGTCGTACCACTTCCCGCCCGAGCCTGCGTTCATCCCGGGCAGTCTCGCCGAGGAGCTCGCCGTCCGGGGGCACGAGGTGAAGGTGCTGACCGGGTTCCCGGACTATCCCGGCGGCCACGTCTACCCGGGCTGGCGGCAGCGCTGGCGGCACGAGACCCGCAGCGAGCGGCTGACCGTGCGGCGGGTCCCGCGCTACTCCGCGGGGGACGGGTCGGTCCGCAGCCGGATGGCCGGGCACCTGTCGTTCGCCGGCAGCGCGACGTTGACCGGGCGGTCGTTCCTGGCCGACGTCGACGCCCTCTACGTCCACCTGCCGCCGGCGAACGCCTTCGCCGCGGTGGGCCTGCTCCGCCTGCTGGGCCGGGTGCCGACCGTCGTGCACGTGCAGGACGTCTGGGCGGAGGACGAGCCGGTCGGGGCCGAGAACGGGCGGTGGGCCGGGCGCGTCGCCGCCGCGATGGCGCGGGCCTACCGGGCCGCCGACGGGATCGCCGTCGCCGCGCCGTCGCTGCGCGACCGGGTCGTCGCGGCGGGCGCGGACCCGGCCCGGGTGCGGGTGGTGCTCAACTGGACCGACGAGCGGATCTTCCACCCCGCCCGGCCCAGCCGCGCGGCCCGCCGGCTGGTCCGGCGCGACGAGCGCTGCGTGGTCATGCACGCCGGCACCATCGGCGCCCGGCAGGGCCTGGAGACGGCGGTACGGGCGGCGGCGGCGCTCGACCACACGGTGGACCTCGTCCTGGTGGGATCGGGCGCGGACGAGCGGCGGGTGCGGGGGCTCGCCGCCGACCTGCGCGCCGAGAACGTGCGCTTCGTCGAGCGGCGGTCGCCGCCGGACATGCCGGACCTGTACGCCGCCGCCGACTACCAGCTCGTCATGCTGCGGGACCTGCCCGAGCTGCGCAGCACCCTGCCGGCGAAGCTCCAGGCGGCGTTCTCCTGCGCCGTGCCCGTGGTGGCCTCCGCCGGCGGCGACACCGCCGATCTCGTGGAACGGGCCCGGGCGGGGCTCTCCTGCCCGCCGGGGGACTGGGCGAGCCTGGCCGACCGGTTCTGGCTGGCCGCCACCATCCCGCCGCCCGCCCGGGCCGACATGGGCCGGCGCGGCCGGGAGGCGTACCTGCGGGAGATGTCGATGTCGGCGGGTGTGGACCGGATCGAGCGGCTGCTGTACGACGCCGCCGCCGGGCGCCCCGGGGTGCGGTGAGCGGCGAGCGGAGCTCGCGTACCGGTCACCTGCGTCATCTCCGGGCGAAAACGATCGTTAGCAGTGAGGAACGGCAGCGGGACGGGGTCCGCCCGCCGTTTTCCAGGAAGGACGTGTGGTGTGACGGAGAACGCGAGACCGCGTCGACGGCGTGGTCGTTCCCGCCGGCGGCGGCAGGTGCGCAGGGCCCTGCTCGCCGCCCTCGTGGCGGGTTCGCTGCTGCTGCTGACCGGCGGCTGGGTGGGCTTCCGGGGCTGGCAGGCCCGCGCCCACCTGCTCAACGCCGCCGGCCTGGCCCGGGAGCTCAGCGCCCAGGTGGTCGGTGGCGACACCGCCAGGGCGCAGCGGACCCTCGCGGCGCTCCAGGAGCAGTCCGGCAGCGCCCGCGCGGCGACCGGCGACCCCGGCTGGTGGGTCGGGCGGCACACCCCGTACGCGGGGGACAACCTGGCCGCCGTCCGGCAGATCTCGGTGGCCATCGACGACCTGGCCCGGCAGGCGTTCCCGCCGCTGCTGCGCGCCGACCTGACCAGCCTGGTGCCGGCGGGCGGGCGGCTGGACGTGGGCCGGCTGCGGGCCCTGTCGGCCGAGCTGACCACGGTCAACGCGACGGTGCAGGGCGCCCGGGGCAGCCTCGCGACGGTGCCCACCGACGGCCTGGTCGCCCAGGTCCGACAGGCGCTCGCGGACCTGCGGGGCGAGATCGACCGGCTGGCCAACCTGACCGCCGCCGCGGACCAGGCCACCCGGCTGCTTCCGCCGCTGCTGGGCGCCGACGGCCCCCGCACCTACCTCGTGGTCTCCCAGAACCCCGCCGAGCTGCGCGCCACCGGCGGCATGATCGGCGCGTACGCCGTCATCCACGCGGCCGACGGTCGGGTCCGGATGGGACGGCAGGGCACCAGCGGCACGCTGGGCCGGTTCCAGCCGCCGCTGAAGGTGCCCGCGGAGGTGCGCGGCCTCTGGGCCGACCTGCCCGGGATCTACCCGGCCGACGTCAACCTCACCCCGCACTTCCCGACCGCCGCCGCCCTCTACCGGGAGATGTTCCGGCGCCGCACGAAGAGCACGGTGGACGGCGTGCTCGCCGTCGACCCGGTGGTGCTGTCGTACCTGCTCAAGGCCACCGGCCCGGTGATGGTGCCCGGCGGGGTCCCGCTGGCCGCCGAGAAGGTCGTGCAGACGGTGCTCAGCGACAGCTACCAGCGGATGGACAACGAGAAGCAGGACGCCTTCTTCGCCGCCTCCGCCGCCGCCGTGTTCGAAGCGCTGGTCACGAAGAATGTAAACCCGAATGCGTTGTTGTCCGCATTCGACCGTGCTGTCACCGAACGCCGGATATTGTTCTGGAGTGCCCGACCTGAGGAGCAACGGACGATCGGCGACAGCCGGATGGCCGGGGCGCTTCCGGAGAAGGACACCGTGCCGACGGTCGGCGTGTTCCTCAACGACGGCAGCGGCGCGAAGCTCGGCTACTACCTCCGCCCGTCGGCGACCCTGGCGGTCGGCGGCTGCCGGCCCGACGGCCGCCGGGAGATCCGGCTCCGGGTCACCCTGCGTTCGTCGGCGCCGAAGTCGGGGCTCAGCGAGTCGGTCCTCGGCCTCGGTCTGGCCGGTGACCCGTACACCGTCCGCACGTTGGTGTCGGTGCACAGCCCGGCGGGCGGGGCGGTGCTAGCGGCCCGCCTGGACGGCGTCGAGACGGCGGTGGGCAGCGGCACCGAACGGCGCCGCCAGGTCAGCACCGTCAACGTCGAGGTCGGTCCGGGGGGCTCCCGCACGTTGGAGGTCACCGTGCTGACGGCGGCCACCGGGGTCGGCACCGCCGAGCTGTGGCTGACCCCCACCGCCACCCCATGGACCACCCAAGTTGTTTCCGCACCAAGCTGTGATCAGTAGGAGGGAACCAATCATGCGGCTATCCCGCATCATCATGGCGCTCACGGTCGGTATGGCCGTGCTGGCCGCGCCGACCGCAGCGGGGGCGGCGCAGCCGCAGCCGGCGCCGGGCACCGGAACGCCACAGCCCCCGGTCTACCCGCCGGGCGGCACCCCGACGCTCGCGGTGAGCCCGCCGACCGTCGTGGTCGGCCAGACCGCCACCCTGATCGGCAGCGGCTGGGCGCCGGGCGAGACGGTGATCATCACCGTCAGCACGTCGCCGCTCGCCGCAGCCGTGCCGGGCGCCGACCAGGCGCGCCGGAGCAACGGCGAGATGGTCGCCATGGCACCGGTCTCGTTCCAGCGGGCGCCCCAGCCGAGCCCCAGGACCCTGACGGTCACGGCGGACGCTCGCGGCGAATTCCGCACCACCTACACGCCGCGTCACCACGGCACGTACACCTTCCGGGCCGAAGGCCAGGCGTTCCACCGAGTGGCGACCGCGACGCTGACCGTGCTCAAGAAGCACGCGCCGCCGCTGCCCGTCACGGGCGACAGCCTGAGCACGCCGATGAAGTTCGGTGGCGGCCTCGTCGGCGCCGGCGCGGTGCTCCTGCTGCTGTCGCTGGTCTGGCGCAAGCGCCACCGCCTCGGCATGGGAGCCGCGCGCTGACGGTGGAACTCCTCCGGGCAGGGCCCGGACACCGCGAAAGGGCTGACGCCCGTCGGACACCTCCGACGGGCGCCAGCTCGTGCCGTCCCGCCCTGCTCGCTCCGGCCGCGCCGGCCCACCCGGATCCGGCGCGGCCGGCCCGGCAGGGCCAGCCGACCGTCCGGGCACCCTCGTCCGCCAGGCGGGGACATGGCACCATGACCGTGTCCTCCGCCGCCGGGTGGCCGGGGCACGACATCGATGGAGTCGGGATGACAGGACTGGCCGGCGCGCCGGTGCCGGGGCTGGCGCCACTGTGGACGCACGACCCGGTCACCGCCGGCCCCTACCGGCTGGTCGGCCGGCTGGGCGCGGGCGGTCAGGGAGTGGTCTACCTCGGCGAGGACGACCAGGGCCACCAGGTGGCGGTCAAGATGATCAACATCGACCTGAGTGATCCCCGGGCCCGGTCGCAGTTCATGAAGGAGATCGCCGCGGCGCGCCGCGTGGTCCCGTTCTGCACCGCCCAGGTGCTCTTCGCCGACGTGGACGGCGAACGGCCCTACGTGGTCAGCGAGTTCATCGAGGGCCCGACCCTCTACCGGCACGTCCGCGAGCAGGGACCGGTCGCGGGCAACGCCCTGCACCGCCTCGCCGTCGGCACCGCCACCGCGCTCGCCGCCATCCACCGCTCCGACGTCGTGCACTGCGATCTGAAGCCGGACAACGTGGTGCTCGGCCGGGACGGTCCCCGGGTGATCGACTTCGGCATCGCCCGCGCCCTGGGCGTCACCGAGACGGTGACCAGCCGGGTGATGGGGACCACCGCGTACATGGCCCCGGAGCGGTTCCGCAACGACTCGGTCGGCCCGCCCTGCGACGTCTTCGCCTGGGCCGCCACCATCGCCTTCGCCGCCGGGGGCCGGCCGCCGTTCGGCAACGACTCCCTCTTCGCGGTGATGCACCGGGTGCTGAACGACCCGCCCGACCTGCCCCCGCTGCCGCCGGGTCTGGACGAGCTGATCCGGCAGTGCCTGGCCAAGGATCCGGCGGACCGGCCGGAGGCCGAGCAGGTGCTGATGCGGCTGCTCGGGCAGGACGTCGGGGCCGCCGGCCCGCTGCGCCGGGAGACCGTGCTCCAGTTGGGCAACGAGACCGCCGGCGCGCCGACGCCGAACCAGCCGCTGCCGTTGCCCCGTACCGCGTCGGAGCCGCCGGCGGCCCGGTCGGAGCCGACGGCACCGACCCGGGTCGGTACGGCACCGGCGCCGACGCCACCGACCCGGGTCGGTACGGCACCGGCGCCGACGCCACCGACCCGGGGCGGTTCGGCTCCGGCACCGACGCCAGCGACGCGGGTCGGTACGGCA
>NZ_JBFABB010000134.1:0-17899 GCF_040640035.1 Micromonospora sp. NPDC023633
CCGCCCGCCGAGCCGGACGACGGACCGGCGCAGCGCCGGCCCGCGGAGCCGGAGTCGCCGGACGACGACGCGGCCGGCCCGGGCGGGCTGCGCGGCGCACGCTCCGAGCTGCGCCGCCAGATGCGTGAGCGGCGGCGGCTACGGATGGGCATCCTCGCCCTGGTCAGCGTGCTGCTGCTCGGCGCGATCCCGCTCTACTTCGGCATCCGTACGCTCAGCCGCGATCCGGTCTTCGACACCCTCGACGAGCTGGACGTGCCGGGCTGGGCGGCGGTGCAGACCGTCGACGACGTCAGCGGCAGCCGGTGGTGCCTGCTCGACTGCCGGCTCCGCGAACGCACGGTCACGTCCGAGCGGCCGCCCGAGGAGACGGCACGGGTCTACGAGCGGGCGCTGACCGACGACGGTTGGCGGCCGTGGAAGGTGAGCCGCTGCCCCGAGCAACCGGCGAAGGGGAGCTACACGTGCTGGCGCCGGGACGAGCTGACCCTCGACCTGTGGGTGCGCGAGCCCGCCTGCGTGCCGCCGCCGGTGGACGGGGAGCCGGCGATCGTGCCGTCTCCCGACCCGGCGACCGCTGCTCAGGAGTGCTCCGGCTCGTTGGTGTCGGTGAAGGTCCGCAACGCGATCGACGACGAGCGGACCCGGCCCCAGCCCAGCACCGACCCGTCACTCACCGGCGAGGATCCGTTCCCGACGCTCACCGAGGATCCGCTCGCGACACCGACACCCTCACCGTCCTGAGCCGGTTTCCATCACGGACGGTAGGGTCTGGGGCTGGCGGACCGCCAGCTCCCGTCCGGCCCCTCGCGGGTCGCCGAGCGGCGGTGTGGGTAGGACGGTCGCGCGTTGCGGGGACGTCGGGTTCCCGGAACTCTGCTTGAGGAGGACAGGCGTGGGCTTTTTCGAGGTCGCGGCGCTGATCGCGGCGATCGCGTTCGCGATGCTGGTGTTGATCCTGACGCTGCCCATCCTGCGGCTGCGGCACACCGTGGACGCCACCACCCGGATGATCAACGACCTCAACGACCGGACCGCGCCGCTGCTCGGTGACGTGAACACCACGGTGAAGAACGTCAACACCGCCCTGGAACAGGTGCAGACCTCCCTGGACGGGGTCAACCTCCAGCTCGCCAAGGTCGACACCATGACCAGTCACGCGCAGAACGTCACCGCCAACGTGGCGAACCTGGCGACCGTCGTCTCCGCCGCCGCCGCCAACCCCCTGGTCAAGGTGGCCGCCTTCGGCTACGGCGTCCGCAGGGCCGCCTCCGCCCGGCGGCACGCCGAGACCGAGCGTGAGGTGCGCGACACCATCAAGCAGCAGCGGCGGGCCGCCAAGCGCGGCAACCGCTGACCCGGCACGACCAGGAGGAGCTCGGAGATGAGGCGGTTGTTCTGGCTCGGCATCGGGCTGGCCGTCGGCGTGGTGGTGGTCCGCAAGGCCACCCGCACCGCACAGGCGTACACCCCGGCCGGCATCGCCAGCACGGTGACCGAATCCGCTGGCGGGCTGGCGGAGTCGCTGCGTAGCTTCGTGGAGGACGTCCGGATCGCGATGGCCGAGCGCGAGCAGGAGATCCACGAGGCGTTCGCCCAGGGCGAGGCGTTCGACGACCAGTTCGCCGAGCTGCGGGAGGACCCGCGCATCGGCGACCGAGAGATCTTTCCGGAGGAACACCAGCGATGAAGACGGCGGAGATCAAGCGGCGGTACCTCGCCCACTTCGAGGCGAACGGCCACACCGTGGTGCCGTCCGCTCCGCTGCCCGCCATCAGCGACCCGAACCTGCTGTTCGTCAACGCCGGCATGGTGCAGTTCGTCCCCTACTTCCTGGGGCAGCAGACCCCGCCGTACCGGCGGGCGGTCAGCGTGCAGAAGTGCATCCGTACGCCCGACATCGACGAGGTCGGCAAGACCAGCCGGCACGGCACGTTCTTCCAGATGAACGGCAACTTCTCCTTCGGTGACTACTTCAAGGACGGGGCGATCCCGCTCGCCTGGGACCTGGTCACCAAGTCCCAGGAGCAGGGCGGCTTCGGCCTCGACCCGGAGCGGATCTGGCCCACCGTCTACCTCGACGACGACGAGGCGTTCGAGATCTGGCGCTCGGTCGGGGTGCCGACCGAGCGGATCGTACGCCGGGGCAAGGCGGACAACTTCTGGTCGATGGGCATCCCCGGCCCGTGCGGCCCGTGCTCCGAGCTGTTCTACGACCGTGGTCCGGAGTACGGCCGCGAGGGCGGCCCGGCGGTCGACGAGGACCGCTACATGGAGTTCTGGAACCTCGTCTTCATGCAGTTCGAGCGCGGTCCGGGCACCGGCAAGGAGGACTACCCGATCCTCGGTGACCTGCCGGCGAAGAACATCGACACCGGTATGGGCCTGGAGCGGATGGCCTCCATCCTCCAGGGCGTCGACAACCTCTACGAGATCGACGAGGTCCGGCCGATCCTCGACAAGGCGGCCGAGCTGACCGGCAAGCGCTACGGCGCCCACTCCGGTCACGTCGCCAGCGAGTCGCACCCCGACGACGTCCGGCTGCGGGTGATCGCCGACCACGTGCGCACCGCGCTGATGCTGATCGGCGACGGGGTCACCCCGAGCAACGAGGGGCGCGGCTACGTGCTGCGCCGCATCATGCGCCGGGCGATCCGGTCGGTGCGGCTGCTGGGCTGGCAGGAGCGGGCACTGCCCGAGCTGCTGCCGGTGGCCCGGGACTGCATGTCCCCGTCGTACCCGGAGCTGGCCGCCGACTTCGACCGGATCGCCGACTACGCGTACGCGGAGGAGGACGCCTTCCTGTCCACCCTGCGCGCCGGCACCACGATCCTGGACACGGCGATCGCCGAGACCCGTACCGCAGGCAAGCCGGCGCTGTCGGGTGAGAAGGCGTTCCAGCTGCACGACACGTACGGCTTTCCGATCGACCTGACCCTGGAGATCGCGGCCGAGCAGGGCCTGGCGGTCGACGCGGAGGGCTTCCGCCGGCTGATGGCCGACCAGCGGGCCCGCGCCAAGGCCGACGCGCAGGCGCGCAAGACCGGGCACACCGACCTGTCGGCGTACCGGTCGGTGCTCGACTCGGGCGGCCCGGTGCGGTTCACGGGCTACGGCGAGGTGTCCCGGGAGTCCACGGTGCGGGCGGTGCTCGGCGTTGACGGCCCCCGCCAGGCGGCGGTCGAGGGCGACACGATCGAGCTGGTGCTCGACGCCACCCCGTTCTACGCCGAGGGCGGCGGGCAGCAGCCCGACCTCGGCATGATCACGGTGGGCGGCGGCCAGGTCGAGGTGCTCGACGTGCAGCAGCCGGTGCCCGGCCTGATCGTGCACCGCGCCCGGGTGGTCCGGGGCGAGGTGCGGGCGGGGGAGACCGGCTACGCCGAGATCGACACCACCCGCCGGCGGGCCATCTCCCGGTCGCACACCGCGACGCACCTGGTGCACCAGACGATGCGCAACTTCCTCGGCGAGTCCGCCACCCAGGCCGGTTCGCTGAACGCCCCGGGCCGGCTGCGCTTCGACTTCAACACCCCGACCGGGGTGGCGCCGAGCGTGCTGCGCGACGTCGAGCAGCAGGTCAACGAGGTGCTCCTGGCCGACCTGGAGGTGCACGCCTTCATCACCTCGCTGGAGGAGGCGCGGCGGATCGGCGCGATGGCGCTGTTCGGCGAGAAGTACGGCGAGGAGGTGCGGGTCGTCGAGGTCGGCGACTACGCGCGGGAGCTGTGCGGCGGCACGCACGTGGCCCGCTCGGGCCAGCTCGGCCTGGTGAAGATCCTCTCCGAGTCGTCGATCGGCTCCGGGGTGCGCCGGGTCGAGGCCCTGGTCGGCATGGACGCCTTCAACTTCCTGGCCCGGGAGCACCTGCTGGTGTCCCGCCTCGCCGAGCTGTACCGGGTGCCCAACGACCAGGTCGCCGACCGGGTCGAGCAGACCGTGACGCAGCTGCGCGACGCCGAGAAGGAGCTGGAGAAGCTGCGGGCCCAGCTGGTGCTCGGCGGTGCGGCGGCGCTCGCGGCGCAGGCGAAGGACGTGCACGGTGTCGCGTACGTGGGCACCGAGGCGCCGGAGGGCGCGGCCGGCAACGACGTGCGGACGCTCGCCCAGGAGATCCGGGGCAGGATCGACCCGGCGCGGCCGGCGGTCGTCGCGGTGGCGGCCCGGGCAGGAGGCAAGGCGTCGCTGGTCGTCGCGGTGAACCCGGCCGCGCGCAGCCGGGGCCTGGCCGCGTCAGCCCTGGTCAAGGCGGCCTTCTCCGGGCGCGGCGGGGGCAGCCCCGACCTGGCCCAGGGCGGCGGCCTGCCCGCCGCGGAGGCGCCGAACCTGCTCCGCACGGTCGAGAAGGCGATCGCCGAGGCGTGAGGCTTGTGTGTAGCGGCCAGGGCGGACCCGCGCGGTCCGCCCTGGCCCGCCGTTTCCGGGGAGTCACCGGCCGTGAGTGAGTTGTCCCGTGGTGTCCGGCTCGGGGTGGACGTCGGGCAGGTCCGGGTGGGGGTCTCCCGCTCGGACCCGCACGGCGTGCTGGCCACCCCGCTCGTGACCCTTCCCCGCGACCTCACCGCGGCTGCGGACGCGGTGCCGGCCGACATCGTCGCGCTCAGGGCGCTGGTGGCCGAGCACGAGGCGGTGGAGGTCGTCGTGGGCCTTCCGGTCAATCTCGCCGGCAAGCACGGTCCGGCCGCCGTACACGTGAAGGCGTACGCTGACCGACTGGCCGATGTAATAGCCCCCGTTCCGGTGGCGCTCACCGACGAGAGGATGTCCACGGTCGTGGCGTCTCGTAGGCTTGCCGAGCGTGGTGTCCGAGGAAAACGGCAACGGGCGGTGGTCGACCAGGCTGCCGCGGTGGAGATTCTGCAGAGCTGGCTGGACGCGCAGCGGAGGCGGACGCGATGATGGACGATCTTGACCTCGGGTTCGACGAGCAGGACCGGGGGGAGAAGGGCAAGCACCGGCGCGGCGCGGTGCGCAAGCGCAAGGGCGGCTCCGGCGGTGGCGGACGGGGCAAGACGGTCCTGGCCCTGCTGCTCGCCTTTGTTCTGCTGGGCACGATCGGCGGCGGCGCCTTCTACGGCTTCGACCGCGTCCAGAGCTACTTCGTGACCCCCGACTACGACGGCGCGGGCACCGGCGAGGTGACGGTCGAGATCAAGCAGGGCGCGCTGATCGCCGACATGGCCAACGCGCTGGTCGCCGCCGACGTGGTGAAGAGCGCCAAGGCCTTCATCGAGGCCGCCGAGGCGAACGCCCGCAGCAAGAACATCCAGCCGGGCACCTACAAGCTGCGCAAGCAGATGAGCGGCGAGAGCGCCGTCACCGCGATGCTCGATCTGAAGAACCGGATCGTCAACGGGATCACCATCCCGGAGGGCCGGACGGCGAAGAACATCTACAAGCTGCTGTCCGAGAAGACCAAGATTCCGGTGAAGGACTTCGAGGCGGCGGCGAAGGACCCGATCGCGCGGGGCGTGCCGGACTGGTGGTTCAAGCGCACCGACAACAAGAAGGTCAAGCCGTCGATCGAGGGCTTCCTCTACCCGGACACCTACGAGATCCCGCCGAAGGCGACCGCCGAGACGATCATCGAGCAGATGGTCGAGAACTTCCTCAGCGTGGCCCAGGAGATGGAGTTCGCCGACCGGGTGCAGAAGGAGCGCAAGATCAGCCCGTACGAGGCGCTGATCGTGGCGTCGCTGGCGCAGGCCGAGGCCGGCCGCAAGGAGGACCTGGGCAAGGTCGCCCGGGTCGCCTACAACCGGGCCTACGGCGAGTTCCCGTGCAACTGCCTGGAGATGGACGTCACGGTCAACTACTACCTGGAGCTGACCGGCCAGAAGACCAAGACCTCCGCCGATATGACCAAGGAAGAGCTTCTCGACACGAAGAACCCGTACAGCCGCAAGCTGCGGGGGATGATCCCCACTCCGATCAACAACCCGGGCAAGGACGCCATGGCGGGAGCGATGGACCCGCCCATGGGGAAGTGGCTCTGGTTCGTGGCGGTCGACAAGAAGGGGACCACGGAGTTCGCCGAGACCTACGACGAGCAGCTCCGCAACGAGGCGAAGGCCCGGGAGAACGGCGTCATCTGATGACGGCCGCACGGCGGGCGGGGGTGCTCGGCAAGCCGATCGCGCACTCCCTCTCCCCGGTGATCCACCACGCCGGCTACGCGGCGGCCGGCCTCACCGGGTGGTCGTACACCCGGATCGAGTGCGCTGCCGCGGAGCTGCCGGCCGTGGTCGCCGGCCTGGGCCCGGAGTGGGCCGGGCTGTCGGTGACCATGCCGGGCAAGGAGGCGGCGCTCGCGGTGGCCGCCGAGGTCTCGCCGGTCGCCGCCGCCGTCGGCGCTGCCAACACGCTGGTACGCCGTTCGGACGGCTCCTGGTACGCCGACAACACCGACGTGGTCGGCATGGTCGAGGTGCTCACCGACGCCGGGGTGCGCCCCGGCGCGACGGTGACCGTGCTGGGCGCGGGTGGCACGGCCCGCGCGGCGGTGGCGGCGGCGGGGCGGCTCGGCGCCGACGCGGTGACCGTGGTGGCCCGCCGCCCGGCGGCGGTCGAGGAACTGCGCCCGGTGGCCCGCGCGGTCGGCGTGGAGATGCGGGCGGCGGCCTGGGACGACGCCGCGAGGCGCCTCGACGCCGACGTGGTGATCGCGACGGTGCCGAAGGGGGTCGCGGACCCGCTCGCGGCCACGGCCGCCTGGCGAGCGGGCTCGGTGCTCTTCGACGCGCTCTACGATCCGTGGCCGACGCCGCTGGCCGCCTCGGCCGAGGCCGCCGGCTGCCGGATCGTCTCCGGGATCGACCTGCTCCTGGCCCAGGCGGTGGGCCAGTTCGAGCACTTCACGGGCGTCGCCGCGCCCCGGGCGGCGATGGCCGCCGCGCTGGCCGCCGCCCGCGCCGGCTGACCCCCGGCTCGGGGCGGGAGTGTCCCCTGTGGTCGTCCGGGGCATCCTTAGGCGACGGTTAAGACGCGCTTAGGTCCGGCTGTCGTCCCCACGTCACGCCGTGGCCGTGGTTACGCTGCTGACCGTCACCGTCCGACACACAGGGAGTACTCCTTGAGCAGGCACGGACTGCACCGCATCCCCCGGCATCCCGGCCCACGGCGCAAGGCCCTCGTCCTCGGCATCGCCGGCGCCACGGTGGTGGCCGGCATCGTGGCCACCACGATGCCGCTGCTGGCCGCCGACGACCTGTCGATCCGGGCGACCGCGGACACCACGGCGACCATGGTGTCGCAGGACGGGGACAACGCGGCGAAGACGACGCTGGCGACCTGCGCGGTCCGCTGCGACGGCAACCCCCGGGGCGGCCGGGAGGCGGTCGTCCAGTTCGCCGTGACCACCCTGCCGGCGACGGCGGTCAACGTGCGGGCCACGCTGCGGGTGCACGCGTGGCAGGAGTTCCCGGCGACGGTGACCGCGCACGCCTCCTCGGTGGACGCCAGCGCGGCACGGCCGACGCCGGCGCTGCCCGGGGCGGTCCTGGACACCGTCTCCGGCGTGGCGCGGGGCTTCAACGAGTGGGACGTCTCGGCCCTGGTGAAGAGCAACGGCACCTGGACGGTCTCGCTGGCGCAGACGGGCCTGGAGAGCAGGATCTACTGGGCGTCGACGGAGAACCGCAACCCCGACCTGCGCCCGCGCCTGGAGATCCGCTACGCCGTCGGCACCCGGCCCACGCCGGTGGTGACCAGCGCCGCGCCGTCGCCGAGCCGGACGGTCGCGCCGAGCCCCACGCCGAGGCCGACGCCCAGCACCAGCCCCACCCGCGCCACCCCGAGCCCGACGGCGAGCGCCTCGTCCGGGGGAGCCGAGCGGTGCGGCGCGGTGTCGAGCAGGCTGGTGCCCTCCTGCGGTGCCTGGTGGGGGATGTACTCCCCGTCCAGCGCCGGCGACGGCTGGGACCACGGCGCCGCGGTCGCGGAGGTGGAGGCGCAGGTCGGGCGGAAGTTCGACATCGTGCACCGCTACCACGACTTCTCCAACGCCGGCAGCAACGGCGCCTTCCCCGACGCGTACCAGCGGCAGCAGATGCGCGAGGGGCGGCTGATGTTCTTCGCCTGGGAGTCGCGGATCTTCTCCTCCGGCACGGTGCTGACCTGGCAGGACGTCTACAGCGGCCGGTACGACGCCACCATCGACGCGGTCGCCGGCCGGATCCGCGACACCGGCGTGCCGGTGTTCATGGGCTTCGACCACGAGCCGGAGGACGAGCCGGCCAAGGGCAGCGACGCCGACTTCGTCCGCGCCTGGCGGCACGTGCACGACCGGTTCGCGGCGGCGGGCGCCGACAACGCGGTCTGGGTCTGGACGATGATGGGCTGGTCGGGGCACTACGACCGCTACGCCGCCCTCTACCCCGGCGACCGGTACGTCGACTGGGTGGGCTACGACCCGTACAACTTCCACGTCTGCAACGGCAGCAAGGTCTGGAAGAGCCCGGCCACCACCATCGGCGGCTTCTACCGGTGGCTGGACGAGCACCGCGTCGGGGTCGGCAAGCCACGGATGCTCGCGGAGTTCGGCACCAACTTCGACGTGGCCGACCCGGACGCGAAGCGGCGCTGGTTCGAGGAGTTCCCGGCGGCGCTGAAGGCGCACCCGAAGATCAAGGCGGCGATCTACTTCAACTCGCCGGGGATGACCCGCCGGTCGAGCACCTGTGACATGACCATGAACCACGACGCCTCGTCGGTGGCGGGGTTCGCCCGCGCCGGACGCGACAGCTACCTGCGGCAGCCCACCGGAGGCGCCCGCTGACGCCGCGCGTTCACAGTTTGACGCATCGTGATACGGGCGAGTCGGACATCCGACTCTATGTGTGCGGTGTCATGTTGCTGATGCAGTGACCGCCCAATCGGTGGATATCGCCACCCGGGGTCGACAAGGCACGCTACGCGGGTTCTCTCCCGACATGGAGGCGTAGCGTGCCCGACATCCCGCTCTCTCGGCGATCCGCCGGACTCCGCACCCGGGCGGGGGTGGTCGCACTCGTGACCGCCGCCGCCGTGCTGGCCGTCCCGACCGGGACCTCCGCCGCCGTGGTGCCGGCTCCCGAACCGGCGACCCTGGTCTCGGCCAACCCGGCCGACGCCACACCGCACGCCAGGGACGGCGAGACCCGCGCCTTCGCGCAGGTCGGTTCCACTGTGTACGTCGGCGGCAGCTTCACCCAGATCCGGCAGACCGCCAGCGCGGCGTGGACCACCCAGCGTTACCTCTTCGCGTACGACCGGGCCACCGGCACGATCTCGACCACCTTCCTGCCGGTGCTGGACGGCGCGGTCAACACCCTGGTCGCCGGGCCCGGCGGCACGCTGATCGTCGGCGGCACCTTCAAGACCGTCAACGGCGTCTCCCGCAAGAACCTGGTGGCGCTCAACCCCGCCACCGGCGCGATCGTCGACAGCTGGGTCGGCCGCTCCGACGGCGGCACCGTGCGTGACCTGGCGCTGCACGGCAACTGGCTGTACGTGGCCGGGGCGTTCAACTGGCTCAACGGCACCGCGCACGCCGGCCTCGGCCGGCTCAACGCCACGACCGGCGCGATCGACCCGACCTTCAACGTCAACGCCACCGTCGGGCGTCACGAGACCACCTCGTACGTGTGGACGCTCGACGTCTCCCCGGACGGCGACACCCTGGCCGTCGGCGGCAACTTCATGTTCCTCAACGACCTGCCGCGCAACCAGATGGCGCTGGTCGACCTCTCGGGCACCCCGACGGTGCTGGACTGGAGCACGGAGAAGTTCGTCCCGCCGTGCGCGGCGCCGACGACCTTCGTGCACTACGTGCAGGACGTCAAGTTCGGCGGCGACGGCAGCTGGTTCGTCGTCGGCACCAACGGCGGCGCCGGCTGGCCGGCCGCGTACTGCGACGCGCTGGTGCGCTTCGAGACCACGGCCCGGGGCGCCGGACAGCTCGGCACCTGGGTCGACTACACCGGCAACGACACCATCACCTCCGTCGAGGTCGCCGACAACGTCATCTACCTCGGCGGGCACTTCCGCTGGCTGAACAACCCGAACGCCAGCGACACCGCCGGCAACGGCGCGATCGACCGGCTCGGCATCGCCGCGGTCACCCCGGCCACCGGCATGCCGGTCAACTGGAACCCGCGCCGCAGCGGCAGCGCCTCGATGCCGGCCGGCACCAGCAACTGGGGCTCCTCGGTGCCGGTGCTGTGGCGCGGCAGCGACGGCCTCTACTTCGGCCACAACTCCGACGGGATGGGCAACGAGTACCACGGCCGGCTCGGCATGTTCCCGCTCACCGGCGGGCGCACCATCACCCCGAAGAACGCGCCGACCGCGACCACCGGCAACCTCTACGTCGGCACCGGCGCGGGCGAGCTGGCCAAGGTGCCGTTCGACGGCACCAGCCTGGGCACCCCGACCACGGTCAGCCAGCCCAACTACACGGCGGCCGGCGCGACCTGGCGGGTGGCCGACCGGATCTACTGGTCGCACACCGTCGCCGGCACCCCCACCGGCAGCCGGATCGACATCTCGCTGTTCAACGGCGGCGCGATCGGCGCGCCGTGGGAGGCGTCCGGCTACAACGACTGGTTCAACCCCGCGGCGATGACCGGCGCCTTCTACCTCGACGGCCGCCTCTACTACACCCGGTCGGGCGCCAACGGCCTCTACTACCGCTACTTCGAGATCGACGGCAACTACCTCGGCGCGACCGAGTTCACCCTGCCGACCACCGGGGTGACCTGGTCGGCCGTGCGGGGCATGGCCTGGGTCGGCGGTCGGGTCGTGTACGGTGCCACCGACGGCACGCTGCGCAGCGTGCCGTTCGACCCGACGGCCGCCCCGGCGGTCGACGGAACGGCGGCGACGGTGGTCCCGGCGGCCGCCGGCGTGACGTGGTCAACGCCGTCGACCTTCTTCTCCGTGCAGTGACGGTCGACTGTTCGTAACGGAACATCGGTAGATTGTTCACGTTGGGCCGGCGACGGATCAGCCGTCGCCGGCCCGCACGACGTGGGGAGGGTCGTTGGTCGGCGCGGGTGGCAACCGCAGGGGGCTCGCGGTGCGGGTCGTCTTCGCGGTCAAGCGCGGCTGGTACTCGCTGCGCTACCCCCGGCTGACGCTGGGCCGGGGCGTGGAGATCCGCGGCCGGATCCGGCTGCGCCGGGGCGTGCGGGTGAGCATCGGAGACCGCACGCGGATCAACAAGCTGGTCCGCTTCGCCGGCCCCGGCGAGGTGCGGGTCGGCGCCGACTGCCTGCTGAACGCCACCTGGATCGGCACCTGGACGTCGGTCACCATCGGCGACCGGTGCCTGCTCTCGGACTGCGAGCTGCTGGACAACGACTTCCACAACCTGCCGCCCGAGCAGCGGCACGACCCGCCCGTCCCGGCCACCCGCGCCCCGATCACGATCGAGGACAACGTGTGGATCGGGGCGCACGCCCTGGTGATGAAGGGCGTGCGGATCGGCCGGGACAGTGTCGTGGGCGCCGCCACGGTGGTCCGTACCGACGTGCCGCCGCGGGTCGTGGTCGCCGGAAATCCACAACAGACGGTGAAGAAGTTCCATGACTGACGCTTCCCCCGGTGCCTGGCCCACGGACGTCCCCGCCGGTGGTGGCGGCACACCGGGCCGCACCGTCACGCTGACCGACCTGCTCCGCGTACCGCTGCACCGGATCCGGCTGGTCGGGGCCGTCGCCGCCGTCGGCCTGCTCGCCGCGCTCGGCTACGTCGTGCTCGTCCCCGCCGCCGTGACCGCCAGCGCGGTCGTGGCGGTGCGTCCCGTCGTCACCGACGCGTTCACGCCCAGCGGCGCCGCCGCCGACCGGGCGGTGAACATGAACGTGGAGAGCGGCATCGCCACGGGCACCGACGTGGTGCAGCGGTTGGCCGACTCGGGCGGGCTCGACCCGCGCGAGGTGCGCGACGCCCTCGAGGTCGAGGTGCCCACCGGCGGGCAGATCCTGCGCTTCGTCTACCAGGCCCCCACCGCCGAGCAGGCCGTCGAGGGCGTCAACCTCGCCGCCCAGGCCTACCTCGACGTGCGGCGGACGATGTACGAGAAGCAACGCGAGGAGATGCTGCGCTCGTACGACGAGAGCATCGCCAAGGTCGCCGCCCAGCAGGCCGCCCTCCAGAAGCGGGTCAACAACGCGCGGGAGGGCACCGTCGACGCCGCGGTGACCGAGCTCACCGGCATCAACAACCAGCTCACCCAGCTCAACGCCGCGCGGACCGAGATCGCCGCGGTCGACGTCAACCCCGGCTGGGTCACCCAGTCCGCCGAGCGGGCCCTGGCCTCGTCCGCCGGCAACCGCCCGCTCTACCTGCTCGCCGGCCTGCTCGGCGGGACGCTGCTCGGCGTGGTGCTGGCGTACGCGTGGGAGTCGATGGACCGGCGGATCCGGTCGGTCGACGACGGCCGGGACGCCACCGGGCTGGCGCTGCTCGGCACGGTCCGCAGTCGCGGGTGGCGCGGCGGCAAGGAGGCGGCCGACGCCGACATCCGGTACGTGGCGATGGCCATCGCCGAGCGGGTGCGACAACCCGCACGGGTGTCGCTGCTGACCGCCCGGGAGGAGGACCCCACCGCCATCACCGCCGGGCTGGCGGTGGCGCTGGCGGCCGTCGGCCGGGAGGTCTTCGTCGCCGACGACAGCGGGCGCGCCGACCGGCTGCGCACCATCGTGCTCGCCGACCGGGAGCGGCTGCCCGCCGCGGCGGACCCGTCCCGCCCGGTCGTCCCGAAGCCCCGGCCGGCCGGCTCGACGACGGACGGCAAGAGCGGCGGCACGTCGGAGCCGGCCGCGGCGCGACGCCCGTCGCCGCACCCGATCGGCGCCCGCCCGTCCACCGACCCGGACGCCACGCTGACCCTGCCCCGGGTCACCTCGACGGCGACCTCCGAAGGCGGCAAGGTGACGAGCACCGACCCGGTGACCGTGGGCGCGGGCAGCGTCCGGTTCGGCACCTGGCGGCAGGGCGCCGACCACAGCCTGGTGCTGTTCAACGCCCCGCCGGCCGAGTCCGACGAGCGCGGGGTCGCCGTCGCCCGGCAGGGCACGGCGGTCGTGGTGGTCGAACAGGACCGCACCCGGCAGGGCGACCTGCGCCGGCTCGTGGAGCGGCTGCGCGCCGCCGGGGTCACCCCGCTCGGCTTCGTGTTGACCAACAGCGGCCGGGGCTGATCCGTGCCGGTCACCCGCGCGCCGGCGGCGACGGAGCCGGCCGGCGGCCCGGGCGGCGCCGCGTCGCTGCCGCAGCCGCCGCCCCCGCCGCGGTTGCCGCTCTGGCCGCTGGCGTTGATGTTCGGCATGGTGCCCGTCTGGTGGCTGACCGGCGCGTTCTACCTCGGGTGGCCCCTGCTCGGGGCGCTGCTGTTCGCGCTGCTGGTCATCCGGGGGCGGGTGCCGCTGCCCCCGGCCGCCGGGATCTGGCTGCTCTTCCTGGCCGTCGTGGTGGTCAGCGCCACCCAGCTCCAGACGCCGGCCTCGGTGCTGACGTTCGGCCTGCGGCTCGCCTTCTACCTCACCGCGCTCGTGGTCGGCGTCTACGTCTACGCGGTCGCCCGGGAACGTCCCGACCAGGTCGCGGTCCTCGTTCCGCTCTGCGCCTTCTGGTTCGGGCTGGTCGCGCTGGGCTGGCTGGGCGTGCTGGCACCCCGGTTCGCGCTGACCACCCCGGTGGAGGTGCTGCTTCCGGGCGGGGTGGCCAACACCCCGTTCATCCAGGACATGGTCCACCTCACCACCGCCGAGTACAGCGCCCGGTCGTTGAACCCCATCTACCGGCCGGCCGCGCCGTTCGCGTACACCAACAACTACGGCAGCGCGTACGCGATGACGCTGCCCTGCGTGGTGGCCTTCACCATGCTGCGCCGGCGCGGCGTGCTGCGCTGGGCGCTGCTGGCGTCGCTGCCGCTGTCGTTGGCCCCGGCCTTCCTCACGCTCAACCGGGCGATGTTCCTCAGCCTCGGCACCGGGCTGGCGGTGCTCGGCGTCCGGGCCGCCCTGCGCGGCAACGTCCGGGTGGCCGCGTCGATCGTCGGTGTGGTGGTCATCGGCGGTCTCACCACCCTGTTCATCCCGGTGACCGAGCTGATCGGCAACCGGGTCGAGTCCAGCGACACCAACACCGACCGGCTCTCCCTCTACGTGGAGGTGATCCGGCGGGTACGGGAGTCGCCCTGGCTCGGCTACGGCGCCCCGGTGAACGTCGACACCGTCAGCGCCGAGGCGCCGATCGGCACCCAGGGGCAGCTGTGGATGGTGCTGTTCAGCCACGGCGCCCCGGCGCTGCTGTGCTTCCTCGCCTGGTTCGTGGTCGCCGCGCTGATCTGTGCCCGGGCCAGGTCCGCCGCCGGGCAGTGGCTGGCCGTGGTGCCGGTGGTCTGCCTGGTGCAGATCCCCTTCTACGGCATGGCCAACCAGAATCTCGCGGTCGCCTTCTTCGCGGTCGCCTTCGCGATGGCGCTCACCGAGCGGGAGGCGTCGGCACACCTGCCCCGCCTGCGTCCCCTCCGTCCGGAAGCGGTGCCCGCATGACCGCCGCCACCCGCCCGCCGTCCGGCCCCCACCCGTCCTCCGCCCCGGACGGGTCGGTCCCGGCCCCGCAGCCGGACGGGTCGACCCGGGCCGGCGCGCCTGCCGGGGCGACCCCGGGCGGGTCGCCGGCCGGCGCCGCCCCCGGTGGGCCCGCCGGGGCGTCCGGCGACGACACGGAGACCCGGCGCAGCGTCCGCAGCGGCGTCGCCGGGCTGATCGGCGCGGCCACCAGCGGACTCTTCGGCTTCCTGCTCGCGGTCGTCATCACCCGCGGCTACGGCACGGTCGGCTCCGGGGCGTTCTTCGCCGCGATCGGGGTGGTCACCGTCGCCACCGCCGTGTGCACCCTCGGCGCGGAGACCGGGCTGATGTGGGCGCTGCCCCGCCGGCGCCTCGGCGCCCGGGGCGAAGCCGCCCGGGTGCTCCCGGTGGCGCTGCTCCCGCCGCTGCTGGTCGCGGTCGCCGTCGCCGTGGGCGGGGTGCTCGCCGCCGACGCGCTCGCCCCGCGCCTGCTCGGCGGCTCCGGCGTCGACGGCGCGGCCCTGCTGACGGCCAGCTTCGCCGCGGTGCCGGTGGTGGTGGCGATGACGCTGCTGCTCGCCGCGCTGCGCTGCGTGCGCCCGATCCGGGCGTACGTCGGGGTGCAGTTCTTCCTGCTGCCGGTGGCCCGGCCCGTGCTGGTCGGCGCGGCGGCCCTGGCCGGCGGCGGCCTGCTGGCGGGCATGACCGGCTGGCTGGTGCCGGCGGCGCTCGCCCTGCTGGCCTGCCTGACGCTGGTGGCCGGCCCGCTCGGCGTCGGCCGCGGCGCGGCGCTGCGGCCCGGGCCGGGCGACTGGCCGGCGTTCTGGCGCTTCGCGCTGCCCCGCGCCGCGTCGGCCGCCATCGACGCCGGCAACATGTGGGTGGGCGTGCTGCTCACGTCGGTGCTCGCCGGGCCGGCCGACGCGGGTGTGTTCGGCGCCGTGGGGCGCTACATCCTCGCCGGCCAACTGGCCATGCAGGGGCTGCGGGTGGCGGTGTCGCCGCAGCTGTCCCGGCTGCTCGGACGGGGCGACCGGGCCGCGGCGGCGGCCGTGCACCGGCAGTTGACCACGTGGGGGCTGGTGCTGTCCTGGCCGGTCTACCTGCTGCTCGCCGTCTTCGGGCTGGCCTTCCTCCAGCTCTTCGGCCCCGAGTTCACCGCCGGCGCTCCCGCGATGACCGTGCTCGCGCTGGCCATGCTGGTCAACACCGGGGTCGGCAACGTGCAGAGCCTGCTGCTGATGGGCGGGCGCAGCGGGCTGCACCTGGCCGCCACGCTGGCCGGGCTGCTGGTGACCGTCTCCCTCGGCCTGTGGCTGATCCCGGCGCACGGCGCGACCGGGGCGGCGCTGGCCTGGGCGCTCGGCATCGTCACCGAGAACCTCACGGCGGTCGGCTGCGCCCGGGTCGTGTTCGGCCAGCCGCTGGTCGACGCGGCGATGCTGCGGGCCGGGGCGGCCACCGTCGCCGGGGTCGGGGCCGCGGCGGCGATCGGGGTGCTGGCCGGCGGCCGGGGGATCGGCGGCCTGGCCGTGGCCCTGGGCGTGCTGGCCGCCGGCTGCGTCGGCTTGTTGACGTTGCCCCGGGTGCGGCGCCGTGTCCGGGTGACCATGGAGCAGGTCCGTGGGCGGCAGGAGGCGGCCCCGGCCGCCACCGGGCCCGCCCCGGAGGAATCGAAGGGCAGGTGAGGTCGTCGTGCCGTCCATCCGAGACCGGGTGAAGCAGCTCGTACCGACCCAGGTGACACAGCGGGTGCGGGAGTCGCTCGTCGACTACGGGGTGCGGACCAGCGACCGGCGACCGCTGCCGGACTTCCTCATCATCGGCACCAAGCGGGGCGGCACCACCTCGCTGTGGAACTACCTCATCCAGCACCCGCTGGTGCCCCGGCTCTTCCCGGCCTGGAACACCAAGTCCTCGCACTACTTCGAGGAGCACTGGCGCCGCGGCGAGGCATGGTACCGGTCGCACTTTCCCACCGAGCGCCAGCGGGAGACGCTGGAGAAGCGGCACGGCGGGCCGGTGCGGGTCGGTGAGGCCGCGCCGCTGTACATGTTCCACCCCCTCGCGGCGCAGCGGGTCGCCGCGCTGATGCCGTCGGTGCGGCTCATCGTGCTGCTGCGCGACCCGGTGGAGCGGGCGTACTCGCACTGGAAGGAGCGGCGCACGCACGGCATCGAGCCGCTCGACTTCGCCGCCGCGCTGGCCGCCGAGCAGGAGCGCACGGCGGGGGAGCGGGAACGGCTGATCGCCGAGCCGGAGTACTTCAGCGAGCCGTACGACTGGTACACCTACCGGGCCCGCGGCCGCTACCTGGAGCACCTGGAGCCGTGGCTGGAGCGGTTCGACCGGGAGCAGATCCTCTTCCTGCCCAGCGAGGACCTCTACCGCGACGCCCGGTCGACCTACCGCCGGACGCTGGACTTCCTCGGCCTGCCCCCGCACGACCTGCCCGACTTCAAGGTCTACAACGACCGCCGCTCGGCGCCGCTGGAGCCGGCCGTGCGCGCGGAGCTGACCGAGTACTACCGCCCGTACAACGACGCGTTGCGGCAGCGGCTGGGGCTGGAGCTCGACTGGCCGGACCGGGCCCCGTGACGGCGCCGACCAGCGTCGCCGCCGACCCCCGGTCCCGGACCGACGGGCTGGGCTGGGTCACCCGGGCCGTGTTCGGCGACGAGCGGATCGTCCTGACCGTCGGCGGCCCGCCGCCGCCCGGGCACCGCGCCGTCGCCCGGTACGCGGTCGTCCCGTCGCTCGCCCGGGCCCGGTTCCTGCTGCCGCTCGGCGCGCCCCGGGCCACGGCCGCCTCGCTGCTGGCGTACAACGCCCTGCGCCCGCCGAAGGTGCGGGCGGTGCGGGCCGCGCTCGGCACGCTGGCGCGCGTCGGCGCGGTCGACCTGGCCCCGTTCCCCCGGCTGACGGTGTCGCTGCCCCATCAGGTCGCGGCCGACGAGGCGCTGCTGGCCGGGCGGTTGGGCGCCGCCCTCGGCGAGCCGGCCGTCCACGCGGCCTGCGGGGTCCGCCCGCCGGACCCGAACCACAAGCCCACCCTGCAACTGTTCGCGCCGGACGGCCGGGCCCTCGGCTACGCGAAGATCGGCTGGAACGGGGCCACCCAAGCGCTGGTCACCGCCGAGGCGGCGGCCCTGCGCGAGCTGCCGACGGTGACCGGGGTGCCCGACCACCCGGCGGCGCCCCGGCTGCTCGCCGAGACGACGGCTGCCGGGCAGGTGGTCGCGCTGGTCGAGCCGCTGCCGCCGGCCGTGCGGGGGGTGTCGGCCGGCGAACCGCCGCGCGTCGCGGCGCTGCTGGCCCCGGCGGGCCACGGCCAG
>NZ_JBFABB010000135.1:0-17877 GCF_040640035.1 Micromonospora sp. NPDC023633
ACACCAGCGGCTCGATCAGGGCGGTGAGCAGGTGCTCCTTGGTGGGTCACCGCCACTCGCCCGTGGCGTGCTGGTCGACCGCGACGTAGTGCGCGCCCAGCCGCAGCACACCCAGCACCGCCACGGCCTCGGCGGCCGAGCGCGGCAGCTCCAGGACCACCGCGTCGCCGGCGCGCACGCCGCGCGCGTGCAGCAGCCGCGCCTGCGCGACGGCCCGGTCGTGCAGCTCGCGGTAGGTCAGCGTGAGCCCGGCGTGCGCGTCGACCAGCGCGACCCGTTCGCCCGCGGACCGCGCGTGCGCCGCGAACCGGCTCCACACGTCGTCGGCCGTGTCGTGCGACCCGCCCGCGCCCAGCGCCCGCAGCCGCGCGTGCTGCCCCGCCGACAGCCCGGTGACGTCGCGCAGGGCGACGCCCGGGTCGGCGGCCAGCTCCCGCAGCGCGGCCTGGAACGACTCGGCCAGCTCCCCGGCGTCGGCCGCGGTGAGCACCGACGTGGCGTACTCCAGGGCGAAGCGGGGGCGGTCCGACCACGACTGGAGGTAGAGCAACGCGTCGAACACCGCGCCGTGGCAGTGGCCCTCGTGCACGCGCCAGGTGCGGCCCCCCGCCTCCAGCTCGTCGGGCACCAGCTCGTGGTGGGCGGCGAAGCCGAGCTGCGCCAGCGGGTTGCGGCCCGGGTCGGTGGTGCCGCCGAGCCCGGAGACGACCCGCTCGAACGGCACGTCGGCGTCGGTCGCCGCCTCGGCCAGCGACGCGGCCACCCCGCGTACGTAGTCCCGCGCGTCGAGGTCGTCGGTCGCCGCGCAGCGCACCGGGACGACCCGGGTGCACAGGCCCACGATGCCGGCCATGCCCGCCTCGAACCGGCCCGCCGCCGGCACCCCGAGCACCAGGTCGGTCAGGCCCGCGCGGCGGGCGGCGGCCAGCGCCCACGCCGCCATGGCCACCGACGTCACCGTCACCCGGCAGTGCCGGGCCAGCTCGGTCGCGGCCCGCGTCGTCGCCGCGTCGAGGTGGAAGCGCAGGCGTGCGCCGCGGCCGTCGGCCTCGGCGACCGGTGGCAGGTCGGTGGGGAGCGCCACCGTCCAGGGCGCGCCGTCCAGCCGGGCCGCGATCCGGGCCAGCGCGCCGTCCAGCGCCCCGGACGCCTCCTGCGCGGCGAGCCGGGAGCCGATCCACTCCGGCGACGGCGCGGCGCCCGCCGGGTCGGCGCCGGCGTAGAGCTCGGCGAACTCGCGCCAGAGCACCCCGATGCTCCAGCCGTCGGCGATCGTGTGGTGCACCAGCATGGTGAGCAGGTCGCGCCGCCCGGCGCGGGTCAGCACGAAGACGACCGGCGGCTGTGCGAAGGGGTGCAGCAGCCGCGCGGCCGACCGGCCGTACAGCTCGTGCACGGCGCGTACCGGGTCGTCGTCGGGCAGCGTCTGGTGCAGCAGCCGTGGCTCGTACGGGGCGGGCAGCACGATCCGGGCCTGCCGCGGGTCCCGGACGAACCGGGTGCGCAGCGCCTCGTGGCGGGTCGCCAGCTCGCGCAGCGCCGACCGGGTCCGGGCCTCGTCGAGCGGCCCGTCCGCCTCCAGCGTGAACATGAGGTGGTACGGCGCGTCCTGGTCGAGCAGGTGCGCGGCCAGCATGGACCGCTGGCCGGGTAGCAGCTCCAGCTCGGCGGGCCGCCGCGCGGCCAGCGGGGGCGCGGTGTCCACGTGCTCCACCGCGCCGGCCAGCGCCTGCGCCAGCGGCAGCGCCGACAGCAGCCGGGCGCTGTCCACGTGCGCCCGCAGCTCGCGCTGGCCAAGCGAGACCAGCGCGATGGCCTGCAGCGAGGTGCCGCCCAGCCCGACGAACGACTCGGTCACCGCCGCGTCCCGCAGCTGCTCGGGCGCGAGACCGAGCACCCGCGCGGCGAGCGGCGTCCAAGCGGAGAGTTCCGGGGCGGTCATCACACGACCTCCGCCACCGGCTTGTCCAGCGGCACCTGGCCCGCGACGTCGCGCAGGTCGGCGAAGCGGGGGTTCTCCAGCACGTGGCCGAACATCACCGCGAGGTTGAGCTCCTGGCGGATCAGGGTGCTCAGGCGCAGCGCGCTGAGCGAGTGGCCGCCGAGGTCGAAGAAGTCGTCGTCGTCGTCGACCGTGTCGACGCCGAGCACCTCCATCCACAGCTGCTCGAACTCGCCCATCCAGGTCCGGTCGTGTACGTCGCGCATCAGTGGTGCCTCTCTGTGTCCAGTCGGGTCGCGGGGGCGTCCAGGTAGTGCCGGGTGGCCGCGAAGGGGTAGGTGGGGGCGGGCAGCCGGCGTCGGCCCGCGTCGTGCACGGGGTCCCAGGCGCCGACGAGACCCAGCTGCCACAGCGCGCCGACGGTGGCCAGCAGCCGGGCGTGCCGGTCGGCGGGCAGCGCGGGCCGGTCCGGGCCCAGGTGCGGGGTGACGCTCGTGCCGACCTCGATCCAGAGCACCTGGTCGAGCTCCGGCGGCCTCGTCGGCGCGGGCGGTTCGGCCGCCTGCGCCCGCCAGTACGCGAGCCCGTCGTACCCGGTCGGCGGATCCCCGCCCGGCACGTGGACGGGCAGTTCGGCCGGGTCGAGCCGGCTGGCGTCGACGTCGGCGCCGCAGGCCAGCTCCAGCGCGTCGGCGAGGGACATGATCCCGGCCACGACCGCGCACGCCACGGCGCCGATGCCGGCGCCGGCCAGGGCACGCGGGGCCACGCCCCGGCTGCGCAGCGACCGCGCCAGGCCGACGCAGGCCAGCAGCCGGGTGCAGCGCTCCCGCACGGCCTCGTCGAGGTCGCGGTCGCGCAGCAGCGCCACGCCCTCGTCGACGACCCGGCGGTACACCGGGTCGGCGTCGTAGTTGGGCCGGTTGCCGGTCAGCTCGCCGGCCCCGGTGAGGTGCAGCGCCACGCCGCGCGCCCGCGCCTTCGCGTCGACCTGCCGGACCGTCGCCGGCGAGCCGTGCGCTCCGGTGAGGAACGCGGCCCGCCACGGCAGCTCCGCCCGGCCGGTCCGCAGGGTGTACGCGAGGTCGGCCAGCTCGCCGGGCGGGGTCTCCGCCACGCAGCCGGCGGCGCGGTCCAGGCCGGCCTGCGCCACGGCGGCGGTCTTCGCGGAGACCAGGACCAGCTCTGTGACGTGGCGGCGCGACCGGGGCCGGGCGGGCGGGGCCTCCTCCAGCACGACGTGGGCGTTGGTGCCGCCGATGCCGAAGGCGCTCACCCCGGCCCGGCGTACGCCGTCGATCGGCGCCCAGGGCCGGGCCGCCGCCGGCAGCTCGAACACCGAACCGTCCAGCCTGACCGCGGGGTTGGCCGTGGCGAGGTGGGCGATCGGCGGGATCACGCGGTGCTTCAGCGCCAGCACGGTCTTGATCAGGCCGACCACGCCGGCGGCGGTGTCCAGGTGCCCGACGACCGACTTGACCGCGCCGAGCGCGCAGGGCGCCCGGTCGGGCCGGTCGCTGTCGAAGACCTGCCGCAGCGCCGCCACCTCGATCGGGTCGCCGAGCGCGGTGCCGGTGCCGTGGGTCTCGATCAGGCCGACGGTGTCCGGGTCGACGTCGGCCACGCCCAGCGCCGCCGATATCACGCCGGCCTGGCCGGTGGGGCCGGGCGCGGTGAAGCCCGCCTTGCGGGAGCCGTCGTTGTTGACCGCGGAGCCGCGGATCACGGCGTGCACGGTGTCGCCGTCGCGCACCGCGTCCTCGAGTCGCTTGAGCACCACCACGCCTGCGCCGTCGCCGGGCACGGTGCCGTCGGCCGCAGCGTCGAAGGCCCGGCACCGGCCGTCGGCGGAGAAGATCCCACCGGGCTCGTGCACGTGCCCGCGCCGCGTCGGCGGGGCCACCGTGGCGCCCCCGGCCAGTGCCACGTCGGCGTCGTAGGTCAGCAGCGCCTGCACCGCCTGGTGCACCGCGACCAGCGACGTCGAGCAGGCGGTCTGCAGCGTCAGCGCCGGACCCTGCAGATTCAGCTTGTACGCGATCCGGGTGCCCGCGAAGTCCTTGTCGCTGCCGATGATGAGCCCCAGGCCGCCGGCCGCCTCGACCGCGCGCTCGTTGGGCCACACGTTGTCGAGCAGGTAGACGTTCAGGCCGGTGCCGACGTACACCCCGATCCGGTTGCCGTCGGCGGCGACCGGCGGGTGGCCGGCGTGCTCCAGCGCGGCCCAGGCGCACTCCAGCAGGATCCGCTGCTGCGGGTCCATCAGCGCACTGTCCGACGGCGAGTAGCTGAACAGCCGGTGGTCGAAGCAGTCCGCGTCGCGCAGCACCGCCCGGGCGGGCACGAAGTCGGGCCGCTCGACGAGGTCCTTGGGCACGCCCCAGCCGACGAGCTGCTCGGGGGTGAAGAAGGTGACCGCGTCGACTCCGTTGACCACGTGGTGCCAGAACAGGTCCAGGTCGCGTTCGGCGCCGGGGACCCGTACGGCCATGCCGACCACGGCCACCGCCGCGCCGTCGGGCAGCTCAGCCACGGCGGCCTCCCGCGGTCCGGCGCCGGTCGGCCAGCAGGGCGCGACCGCGGTGGCGCTGCGCCACCCGCGCGTCGGCGACCACCGGGGCCGCCCGTTGCAGGTGCGCGGCGCAGCCGGCGACCGTGCCGGCGCGGAACAGGTCCGTCACGGAGACGTCCAGGCCCTCGTCGGACAGCCGCTGCTGGAGCGCGATCAGCGCGAAGCTGTGCCCGCCGAGGTCGAAGAAGTTGTCGTGCAGCCCGACGTCGGCCCGGTCGAGCACCTCGCTCCAGCAGACCCGGATGCGCTCCTCCAACCCGCTGCCGGCGGCGAGCCCGCGCCGCGCCGCGGGCGCGACGGTGGTGCGCGCGGCGCGGCTGTCGGCCAGCAGTCGGGCCGTGTCCACCTTGCCGTGCGCGGTGAGCGGGACCGCCGCGACGGTCAGGATCCGCGACGGCACCATGTACGCCGGCAGCGTCGCCCGCACGTGGGCGCGCAGCTCGCGTTCGGCGTCCGGGCCGAGTTCGCCGACGACGAAGGCGGCCAGCTCGTCGTTCTCGGCCGCGACCGCGCACGAGCGCACCGCCGGGTGGGTCAGGAACGCGCCCTCGACCTCGGCCAGCTCGACGCGGTAGCCGCGCAACTGCACCTGGCTGTCGTTGCGGCCGAGGTACACCATGTTCCCGTCGACGCCCCACTTGACCACGTCACCGGTCTTGTACATCACGCCCCCGCCGTACGGGTCGGGCAGGAAGCGCGCCTCGGTCAGCTCCGGGTTGCCCAGGTAGCCGTGCGCGACGAGCACGCCGCCGCAGTACAGCTCGCCGGGCACGTTGCGGCCGGTCGGCCGCAGGTCGTCGTCGAGGACGTAGCAGCGCCCCGACGGCAGCGGCACGCCGACGGTGCCCTCCCTGACCCGGGCCAGGTCCGCGGTGGGGGCCTCGAAGATCGTGACGTGGATGGTGCCCTCGGTGATGCCGTACATGTTGACGAACACCGCGCGCAGGCCCGGCGCGCCGGCGACCAGCGACGCGACCCGCGACCAGCTCAGGGCCTCGCCGCCGAGGACGACGTAGCGGATGCGGGAGACCTCGTCCGCGCCCAGCAGCCGCAGGTACGGGGGCAGCAGCCGGTAGAGCGCACCGGGGGTCTGGAACACCACCGTGACGCCCTCGCGGCGCACCAGCTCGGCCAGCCGCTGCCGGTCCACCAGGTCGGCCTGGTCGGCGACGACCAGCCGGCCGCCGGTGCTCAGCGCGCCCCACATCTCCCACACCGAGGCGTCGAACGAGAACGAGCTCGCGGCCAGCCACACGTCGTCGGCCGTGACGTCGAGCCCGGCGGGGGTCGGGTCGTTCAGCGCGTCCAGGCCGCCGTGCCCGACCATGACGCCCTTGGGCACCCCGGTGGAGCCGGAGGTGTAGATGACGTACGCCTGGTCGCGGGGCCCGGGGAACGTCTGCGCGACCACGGACGTCCCGTCGAGGGTGTGCGCGTCGGCCAGGCGGATGTCGCGGCCCCGCGCCAGCGCGCCGGCCGTGTCGGCGGTGCCGGCCTCCACCAGCATGAACGGCATGTCGGCGCTGGCCGTGATCAGTTCGAGGCGCTGCCGTGGGTACTCGGGGTCCAGCGGCACGTAGACGCCGCCGAGCTTCCACACGCCCAGGATCGCCGCGACGATCGCGGGGGAGCGGCGCAGCAGCAGTCCGACCCGGTCGCCGCGTCGCACCCCCCGGTCGGCCAGACCCGCCGCGATCCGCCCGGCCCACCGGTCCAGCTCGGCGTAGGTGACCTCCACGTCCCGGTGGCACACCGCCACCGCGTCCGGGGTGCGCGCCACGTGCTCGGCGAACCGGCGCAGCACCGACGGGTGGTCGACCGACTGCTGCGCGACCGGCGGGTTCACCCCCTCGGTCAGCAGCAGCCGCTCCGCCTCGTCCACCATGCACGGCTCGGCGTCCGGGCCGTCGACGACCGACCGCAGGAAGGTCAGGTAGTGCGTGAGCAGCGTCGCGACGGTCTCCGGGGTGAACAGCTCGGTGCTGTACTCGGCCCGCAGGAACGGCGTGGCGGTGGACACGTCGAGGGTCAGGCCCAGGTCGAACTTGGTGACGTCGATCTCGACGTCGACCTCGGTCAGCCGCACCCCGTCGAACTCGGGGAACGCGAACGGGAAGTTCTGCACCGTCAGGGAGGTCTGGAACAGCGGCGCGTGGCTGAGCTGCCGTTCCCCCACGGTGGCCCGCACGATCTGCTCGAACGGCACGTCCTGGTTGGCGAACGCGGCCATGCTGGCCCGCCGGGCCCGCTCGACCAGCTCGGCGAAGCCGGGCCGACCGGACACGTCGAGCCGGATCGGCAGGGTGTTGACCAGGCAGCCGACGACGCGCTCCTCGGCCTCGTCCATCCGGTTGGCGACCGGCACCCCGATCACCACCTCGTCCTGGCGCGCGTAGCGCGACAGCACCGAGGCGTACGCGGCCAGCGTCACCGCGAACAGCGTCGCCCCCCGCGACCTGGCCCACGCGGTGAGCCGCTCGACCAGCTGCGGCTCGACCGGGCGGCGCAGCACCGCGCCGTCGGCGCTGAGCACGCTCGGCCGGGGGAAGTCGGTGGGCAGCGCGAGCTGCGGGACGTCGCGCAGCTCGGCGCGCCAGAAGTCCAGCCCGGAGCTGTCGCGCTCCCAGGACTCGCGCTGCCGCCGGGCGTACGCCAGGTACGACTCCGCCGGTTCGGCGTACGCGGCGTCCGTCCCGGACACCGCCGCGTGGTACTCGGCGGCGAGGTCGCGCAGCAGCAGCCCCACCGACCAGCCGTCGCAGGCGATGTGGTGCACCAGCACCGCGAGGGTGTGCTCGTCCGGGCCCCAGGAGCGCAGGAAGGCGCGCAGCACGGGCCCGTCGCCGAGCTCGAACGGGCGTCGGGCCTGCTCGGCGACCAGGGTGTGCAGGTAGGTCTCCTGGGTGTCCCGGTCGGCCCACGCGCCCGTCTGCACGTCGACGTCGGCGTGCGGGGTGGGCGAGACCCGCTGGGTGAGCACGCCGTCGACCAGCGCGAACGTGGTGCGCAGCGCGTCGTGCCGGGCGACGACGCGGGTCAGCGCCGCGCGCAGCGCCGCCGGCCGCAACGCCCCGTGCAGGTGGATGGCGAACGCCACCACGTACGCCGGGTTGCCGGGCTGGAGCTGGTTGAGGAAATAGAGTCTTTCCTGAGCGAAGGAAGCACGACCGGTACGAACCATGGATCGATCGTGCTGCGTGGGACGTCCCGCCCGGCAGAGCGACCTTCCCCGCTCCAACAGGGAAAACCTCCCGGTCGGGTGCCGGACACCTCGACGCTCGGCCGGCGCGACGCGGCCCCCGACCCGACGGGGTCAGTCGTCGGACCGAGGGGCCGGTCGGGGGTGTCCGGCAGGATCTGGTGCCGGCACCCGGGTGCACTACCGCCGACGTGGCTCGCACGCACGAGGAGTCGCCTCGGCCAGGCGCCGCGTGATCCACAGTGGTGAGGTGACGGCATTGCCCATGACGACGGCGTGTGCCCCGGCCTCGAAGGCCTGCCGGACCTGCTGCGCCGTACGGTAGCGGCCCTCCGCGATCACCGGTACCCCCAGCCGCTCGGCGAGCTGGGCGACGAGTCGTAGGTCGGGGCCCTCCGTCGGCGGGCTGGCCGGCGTGTAGCCGGACAGTGTCGTGGCCACCGCGTCGGCACCGGCGTCGACCGCGGCCAGGCCCTCGGCCAGGGTGGAGATGTCGGCCAGTACCAGGGCGGCGGTGCGCGAGTGCACCGCGCGTACCGTGTCGGCGAAGCTGCCTCCGTCCGGGCGGGGCCGGTCGGTGGCGTCGACGGCCACGACGTGGGCCCCGGCCGTGGCGACCTGCACCGCGTATGCCGGGGTCGGGGTGATCAGCACCCCGGTGGCGCCGTGTTTGACCAGGCCGATCACGGGCACATCGACGGCGGCACGGATCGCCCTGATGTCGTCCAGCCCGTTGGCGCGGATCGCCACCGCACCGCCCGTCGCGGCCGAGGCGGCCACCCGGGCCTGCACGTAGGCGTCCCGCATCGGGTCGTCGGGCTCGTCGGGCAGCGGCTGGCAGGAGACCACCAGACCACCCCGCATGACGTCGAAGACTGTCACGTGTCCTCCATTGCCATTCGGGCTGCACCGATCGCCACGGCGTTGTCACCCAGCGCGGCCGGTAGCAGCGGTACGTGGGTCCAGGCCGGTAGCACTTCCGCCTGGTAGGCCCGGGTCGCCGCGGACAGCACCGCCGGCGCCGCGCCGCCGGCCAGGACGACCGCCTCCGGGTCGAGCAACGCGACGAGTCCGGCCAGGGCCGTCCCCAGCGTCTCGCCGGCGTGATCCAGCACCCGCCGGGCGACAGCGTCGCCGGCTGCGGCCCGGGCGGCGACCTCCCGCCCGCTCACCTGCTCACCGCCGGCCAGGGCGTAGGCGGCGGCGATCCCGCTACCGGACGCCACGGCCTCCAGGTGCCCCTGGCGCCCGCAGCCGCAGCGCAGCTGCCCCGCGCCGGGAACCGGCAGGTGGGCAACCTCGCCTGCCGCCCCCCGGGCGCCGCGGTCGAGGCTGCCGCGCCGGATCAGCGCCCCGCCGAGGCCGGTCCCGACGGCGACCAGGAGCAGGTGTTCCCGGCCGTGCCCCGCGCCTGTCCACGCTTCTGCGAGCGCGGCGGCGTTCACATCGTTGTCGACGTGTACCCGGCGGTCCAGTCGGGCGCCCAACTCGTCGGCGATCCTGGTGCCGCGCCAGCCGGGCAGGCTGTCCGTGGCGTAGCGGACGGTGCCGGTGGCCGGATCCAGCGTGCCGGCGGCACCCACCCCGACGCCCGCGACCCGACCGCCGGCCAGGAGTCGCCCGGCCAGTTCGGCGGCGGTGTCGAGCACCATCGCCGGCCCGTGCCGGGCGGGTGTGGGGGCCTGGACCGCGCCGGCCACCTGTCCGTCGGGGGTGACCGTCAGGGCGATCGTCTTCGTGCCCCCGATGTCGATGCCGAGATACGCGACGTCCGCGTTTCCCGTTGCGATGCTGTCGATCATGGATCCGTTTCTCGGTGGGCGGTGGTTGTCGTGTCGGTCCTGGTGAGATCTCGCATGACCTGGTATCGGCCCTGACCGTAAGCTACGCTACGGCGGATCAGAGGCGTGCACCGGGATCGATGCTCGCCGCCCGCCGCTACGTTGCGTCCACGTCCGTTGAGTTGTCGCGTCGGCGCCGCTGGTCGAGATCCTTGATCCACGGCCGGCTCCGGACAGATTACGGACCAGACCGCAACATCTCGAGCCGCACCCCATCGATCAGTGAAGGAGACCGATGAAACGGAGAAGGTTGCGGTCCGCCGCCCTGCTCACCGCCGGCGGACTGCTCGCCGGCTTCCTCGTCGCCACCGCCAACGGCGCGGCGAACGCCGCCCCGCCGCCGGCTCCCGCCCCGATCGTCGGCGCAGAACAGGACCTGGGTCACGCCATCAACTCGCGGGTGCTCTCGCAGTACCAGGCGCAGGGCGTCGACCAGCAGGGGCGCCCACAGGCATACTGGGTGACCGCTGGCAACAGCGAGGTCGCGGCGATGTTCCAGGTCACGGACATCAGGTCGGGGAAGGTGGTCTTCGGCGAGCGACTGCCCTCCGGCACCGGTAGCTGGGCGGTCACCTTCGCCAGACCGCAACGTGCCGTCTACTTCGGCATGACCAACGGCGCCGTATACACCTGGTCGCCCGGAGACACCTCGGTCACGTCGCTGGGTGTGCCGTACCCGGGCGAGCAGATCTGGCGGATGGCCGCGGCGCCGGACGGTGTCGTCTACGGCGGAACGTACCCCAGCGGAAAGCTCTTCTCCTACAACCCGGCGACCAAGCGGTTCAGCGATCACGGCCAGATCGTCCCGGGGGAGACCTACGGTCAGGCGCTCGCCGTCGACGACCGGTACGTCTACTTCGGCACCAAGCCGAACGCGAAGCTGGCCCGCTTCGACCGCACCACGGGCGAGGTGCAGCCGATCATGCTGCCCGCGCGGTACGCGGACGAGGAAGCCGTCTACGACATGACCCTCGCCGGGGGGTACCTGTTCATCCGGCTCGACCACACCAGTGACCTGCTCGTCCACCGGCTCAGCGACGGAGTCGTCGTGAAGACGGTTCCCGCGATCTCCGGTCGGATGGTGTCCGAGATCGATCCGACGGGCCGGTACGTCTACTTCCGGATGGTGGCCGAGGGCATCGTCCGGTACGACCTGCAGACCCACACCTACACGCCGGTCGGATGGAAGCCGAACGCGCTGCCGGGCAGTTGGGAGTGGATCGACCTGGGCGACCCGGCGTGGCCCGGACTGACTCTGTCGATGACGTACTACTACGGCCGCGTCTACCTGTGGAATCCGCAGACCCGGTCGACGCGGTACATCGGCGAGGAGGACCTGGAGGGTGCCCCCAACCCGATCCAGGCGATGGGGACCGGGCCGGACGGATCGGTCTACATGGGTGGATTCCTGTCCCCACCCGGCATGGCGCGCTTCGACCCAGCCGACGACTCCATGACCCTGTTGTCCGGCGCCGGGCAGGTGGAGGGTTTCGGGATCCGCGGCGACCACCTGCTGTACGGTCGCTACCCGGACGGCAACCTGCTCTCCTACGACACCACCAAGCCGTGGGCGTACGGGTCGAACCCGGCCCCGCGGGCGGTCCTCGGCGAGGAGCAGCAGCGGGCGCAGGCCTTCGTCGACCTGGGTGAGACGGTGGCCGTCGGCAGCATCCCCCGCGCGGGTCGCCTCGGTGGCGCCCTGAGCTTCTGGACGCCCTCCACCGGGGCGGTGCAGACCTACCGGGACGTCGTGCCGCAGCAGAGCGTGGTCAGCCTGATGGAGCACGACGGGCTGCTCTACGGGGGCACCTCCATCAACGGCGGGTACGGCATCGAGCCGACCGCCACCGAGGCTGAACTGTTCGTGTTCGACCCGCAGACCCGCCAGGTGGTCGAGCGGGTGGTTCCCGCGCCCGGCGGCTCGGCCGTGAACGCGCTGGTCGTCGATCCGGCCGGCACCATCTGGGGACTGTCCGACGGCACGCTGTTCACCTTCGATCCGGCGACCCGCAGGGTCACCAGGTCGGAACGGCTCTTCCCGAACGAAACGACGATGTACGGCCACGAGCGGGGTCTCGTCCTCGCCGACGACGGCTTCCTCTACGCGTCGGTGTCCGACAGCCTCTGGCGGATCAACCCGGCGACGTGGGACGCCGTCGAGCTGGCCTCCGGCCGGGTGGCCTTCCTCACCAAGGGCGGGGACGGCAACCTCTACTACAGCCGGGTGTCCCGCCTGTACCGGTGGAACTTCGCGCTCCCCGCGGTGTGCGGCCGCATCGTCAGTGGCACGTACGCGGGGCCGCTCGACGTCACGACGGGGACCACCTGCCTGCGGGATGCCACGGTGTCCGGGCAGGTCTCGGTGGGCAACGGGGCGGCGCTGGTGGTCCGGGACAGCACCATCGAGGGACCGGTCGTGGCCCAGCGGGCCGCCGGCGTGACCGTACGGGACAGCTCGATTGTCGGGCCGCTCTCCGCCAGTGGCACCACCGGTGACTTCAGGCTGGTCGACTCGTCGGTGGCGGGGCCGGTGACCGTGGTCGACGGACGAGGGCCGTCGATACTGGCGGGCAACGTGATCAAGGGCCCCCTGCGCTGCACCGGCAACGAACCGGCACCGCAGGACGACGGTCAGCCGAACGAGGTGACCGGCCCCACGCAGGGGCAGTGCGCCAAGCTCTGACCTCGCATGGTCCCGCGGCCGGCACCCCGGATGCCATCCGGAGCGCCGGCCGCGGCACGCCTTGTCCAGGTGCGGGAGTCGGGGCTTGTCCTGCGCACCGCATCGGGGCGTAGGTTCAGGCGGGATCGGGGCGGGGCCCGCCGATCATGGCAGCAGTGCCGCCGCGTGTCGGCAAGCCGTTCGCTTGACCACGAGCTACGCATGCTGCGAGCAGCGACAGGTGCACAGGCCGTCGCTCAGGCCGCGCGAACGGTATCGGCCAGCCTCTAGTACTCGCCGCGCCCGAAGGCGGCCAGCTCCGCGGAGTGCCCGGGGTTGCTGACGTACGTCGCCCCGATCGGGGCGGTCACCCGGCACCACATGTCGAGCCGCTCCACGTCGATGCCGGCCGCCGCGGCCAGCTCGTCACGCCGGCGCAGCATCTCCGCGCGGTCCAGGCCCTCCAGCACGTAGTCGACCGCGTCGAAGCACGGGTCGCCGGCGCAGGCCATCGGGTCGATGGCCACCAGGCCCTTCGCACCGCCGCTGAGCACGTTGCCCAGGTGCAGGTCGCCGTGCAGCAGCACGGTGTCGGTGGGCGCGGCGAAGAGGTCGTCGCGCAGCCGCTTCGACTCGGCGAGGTCGGCGCCCCGCCGCACCGCCGAGTTGAACAGCACGTCGATCCAGTCCTCCAGCCTCCGCGGCGCGGCGGCCGGATCCCCGGCGCCGTGCAGGTCGGTGAGGAACCCGGCGTACTCCTGCGGCGACGGCGGCTGCGGCATCTTCTCCACCAGGGTGCCCGGGTGGATCGACTCGAGCAGCACCGCGCCCTTGGCCGCCGCCAGCACCGCCGGCACCCGTCCGCTGGGCGCGAACTGGCGCAGCATGTCGACCTCCTCCCGTACGGCGTAGCTGTCGGGCGACAGCTTGAGCACCGCCTCGCCACTGCCCTGGCGGCACCGGAACACCACGGAGGAGTTGCCGGACTTGAGCGGGTCGCCGAGGTCGAGCCCCCACTGCGCGACGAGTTCGTCCAGCCGCTGGGTCAGCGTGCCGACCCAGCGGTGCGCCGCCTTGCCGAACCGCGGCTCCAGCCGGTTCGCGACCGCTTCCAGATCCAGGGCCATCCCGTTCACCTTTCCGTCGATTGCGCGCCGGCGTACGCGGCGCAGCCGCCCGCCTCCGGCAGGGGTGTGGCGCCGTGCCCGTGGGTCAGCGGGGGAGTGCCGCCGCGCATCGGGTCGGGAGCCGGCCCGTACGGCCCCACGCGCTCCAGCCTGGCCTTGCGGGCGACCTCGATCGCCTCGTACCGGTCCGACACGTTGAGCTTGCTGAAGATCGTCGAGATGTGGTTGCTGACCGTCTTCGGCGAGAGGTTCAGCTGGGTGGCGATCGCCCCGTTGCGCAGGCCCGACGCGATCAGCTGGAGCACCTGCCGCTCGCGCGTCGTCAGCTCCGGGAAGAGCTGCTGGTTGCGTGGTTCCCGGCCGAGCTGCCGGACGATCTGATCGGCCACGCGGGGGCCGAGGATCACCTCGCCCGTGGCCAGGCCCCTGATCGTCCGGACGATGCCGTCGCCCGGGCAGCTCTTGAGCACGTAGCCCCGTGCGCCGGCACGCATGGCCGCGAAGACCGCCCCCTCGTCCTCGACCGCGGTGAAGACCAGCACCGCGGTCGTGGGTGACATCCGGGCGATCTCCTGCAGCGTCACGCCCACCTGGAAGCCCGGCAGCTCGATGTCGAGCACGAGCACGTCGGGGCGCAGCGACGCCGCCGATCTCATCGCCTCCCGCGTGGTGCCCGCCTCGGCGACCACGGTGACCTCAGCCGAGGGGGACAGCAGGGCGTGCAGGCCCCTGCGCACCACCGGCTGGGCGTCGGCCAGCACAACTGTCACGGCGCGACGTTTTGCGCCGTCCGCGACGTCTCCCGGATCGCGCCTCATCGTATGAGCCGGTTCCGAGGTCGAGCCAACGCTGACCATTACCACATCTCACCCGTCCTAACTGGCTCCGCGACGCCTCCCTGTCGTGGAGGCGTCGCGGAAGCGCCGACCTCCGATCGGCGTGAACGTCTTCTGACGGCCAACAGAACAACACATGAACGTGGCCTGACGATAGTGATGTCAGTCATCTGACGCATTCTCGGTGACCAATTAAATGAAAAGCGTCGAAGGCGATTCTCGGCTTGAATGGAACAGGCCGCGACAGAACGGAAATGCCGGGACGAGGTGCCTGCGGGCCTCGTCGGACGGCCCGGAGTGTCCCGCCCCGGGCCGGCGGCTAGCGCACCGCGTTCCGGGCGTCCACGGGAGATATTCCCTGGTGGTCCGGGAAGTCGTCCCGCCCGCGCTCCGCCGGACGCCCTGTCCCGCCCGGCGGTGCCGCCGCGAGGATTGACGCGACCGCTCCATCACACCAGGATGTGCAAATATGCCCTTGTCTCGATTGATTGATTATTCGTCCCGTTTGGTGCCGGCTGATCCGCTGCGCAGGAAACTGATCGCGATCCGGCTGGCCGAATCGATCGGCAAGGGAGTCTTCCTCAGCGGCAGCGTCGTCTACTTCACACTTCGCGTCGGGCTCGATGCCAAGCAGGTCGGCCTGGGTCTGTCGGCGGCGGGCCTGTCCGCCTTCATCTCGTCGGTCCTGTTCGGCGTCGTCGCCGACCGGGTGGGCCCGCGCAGGCTGCTCGTCATGCTGTTCGCGGCGCTGGCGGTGGGCTTCGGGCTCTACGCGCTGGTGGACAACCCGGTCCACTTCTTCGTCCTGGTGGTCACCGTCGGCTTCATCGAGTACGGCACCGGCCCGACCAACGGCGCTCTCGTCGGCAACCTCGTGCCGGCCGAGGAACGGGTCAAGCTCAAGGCCATGATGCGGTCGGTGTTCAACATCGGGTTCAGCATCGGCATCGGGGTGGCCGCCGTCGCCGCGCTCCACCAGCGGCTGCTCGTGCTGATCCCGCTCACCACCGCCCTGCTGATGGCCGGCGCCGCGCTGCTGGTCACCCGCCTGCCCGACGCGCCGTCGCGTCCCGTCCCGGTGGGCTTCAAGCGCTTCGCCGCCGTACGCGACCCCCGCTTCCTCTCCGTCATCGGCGTCTCGACGGTGCTCGCCTCCCACGTCACCGTCATCCTGGTCACGATGCCGCTGTGGGCGCTCAACCGCACCTCGCTGCCGCACTTCCTGATCCCGCTGCTGCTCATCTTCAACACGGTGTTCGTCATCCTCTTCCAGGTGCGGGCCAGCCGTGGCGCGGACACCGTGGAGGGCGCGGGCAGGCTCGCCCGCCGCTCCGGCTACTGGCTCGCCGGCGGCTGCGCCGTCATCGCGGTGAGCGCACTCGACGACAGCGTCGTGCTGGTGTCCGTCGCGATCGTCGCCGCGGTGCTGATCCTGTCGGTGGCCGAGGTGATGCAGGCCGCCTCGGGCTGGGGCCTCGCGTTCGGCCTCGCCCCCGAGCACGCGCAGGGCGAGTACCTGGGCGCGTTCGACCTGCACGTGATCACGCAGAACATCATCGGCCCGGCCGCGCTGTCCGGCCTGGTCATCGCCTTCGGCTTCTGGGGCTGGCTCGGCATCGCGGTCGCCGCGCTGGTCGCGTCGGCGCTGATCATCCCGGTCGCGCACCGCAGCCAGGCCACCCTCGTCCCCGAGACGGCCTCCGCGACCAGCCCGTAGGCCCCGCCGCCGCCCGGCCGTCACCGCGCGTGTCGGCCGGGTCGCCGACTGCGAAACATACCTTCATTGCCGACGGGTCAACATGTAGACAACATTCGTCGTTCTGTCTATCGTCAGCACCACTTAGCGATGTCCTTCGATTGAAAGAGGTCGTCAATGGTGCACATCAGACGGTGGACCGGCATCGCCACAGCGCTGCTGGCGACGGAACTCCTGGTCGCGGGCACCGCCGCGCACGCCGCCGCGCCCACACCGGACCCGGTGCGGGTGAGCGTCGAGGACGCCGTGACCGCCAAGCTGCGCGGGCAGGTCCAGGCCGCGGCGGCGGAACACGCCGACAGCTCCGAGGCGGAGCACGCCGAAAGCTCCGAGACCCGCGTGACCGTCACCCGCAAGAACGGCAAGTGGGCCTTCGGCACGGCCGTGGCCGTCACCGGCCACGAGAAGGACGTCCACCCGACCGGTGCGATCTTCATCGCCCGTGCCGAGGCCGGCACGTGGCGGGTGAACTTCGACGGCGAGGCCGGGTTCAGCGAGCTGGCCGCCGTGTCGCCTCTGGTGAACAAGCAGGAGAAGGCGGTCTTCACGAGCGCCCCGAGCAACCCGAGCGGCCCGAGCACCATGCAGGCGGGCGGCGACTACCGGACCGGGATGGCACTGCCGTTCGCGGTCGGCCAGACGTGGACGCTGACCGGCGGCCCGCACGGCTGGGGCGGCTCCGAGTTGCCGTACAGCTCGATCGACCTGGCCGGCGGCGACCAGGTGGTCCGTGCGGCGCGCGCCGGCACGGCGTACACGATGTGCAGGGGATGGATCCGGGTGATCCACGACCGGGGCTACTCCACCGACTACTACCACCTGTGGAGCAGCATCTCGGTCAACGGCGCCGCCGTCGGCCAGGGCGCGTACCTGGGTTACACCGGCACCGACGTCACCTGCGGTGGAGCGGCCTCCGGCCGGCACGTCCACTTCGGGCTGCGGCAGAACAGCGCGTACGTGTCCATCGGCGGCCACGACCTCGGCAAGTGGGCGTTCGTCAACGGCGCCTCCGCCTACCAGGGCGGCGCGCGGCACGGGTCGACCTGGCGGGGCGCCGGTGGGGCCATCTACAACTACGGGGCGCTGGGCTTCAACCAGGCGGTGGTCGACGCCAACGGTGGGGGCGCGGTGAACAAGCGGTCCGGGCCCGGCGCCGGCTACGCCCTGCAGGGATCGGTGGGCGACGGCGCGACGGTCACCGTCTCCTGTTCCGCGAACGGCACCTCCCACACCGGACGGTACGGCACCACCGCCCTGTGGAACCGGTTGAGCGACGGCACCTGGGTGTCCGACGCCTACCTGTGGACCGGCGTGAACGGACCGATCAACGGCTGGTGCTGACCGGCACCCGACCGCGCGTCGACGCAGGGGCCTCCGCCACCTCGGATGCTGTTGGTTAATTTGGGTTCTACTGCTTCGCCCCGTCGGATCTATCCGGCGGGGCGAAGTTGTGCGAAGTGGCTGGTGCGGGTGCCGGCTCGTGGTGTTTTGGTGAGGTGGGCGTCTATTCGAGCGAGGTTGATCGCGGTGCCGGTGAGCTGGTGTTGCAGGGCGGTCTTGTCCAGGCCGCGATAGCGGGATCTGCGTAGGCCGCAGCGTTGGACGCCTTGAGAGATGGTGCCCTCGACCCCGGCGCGGATCTTGTAGCGGTGCTTCCAGTCGTCGGTCTGCTGCTGTTGTCTGGCGGTGCGGACGGTGTCGTGCTCGGCTCGGTGGCGCAGGGTGAGCTCGCGGCGTTCGGCTTTGGGTGAGCTGACGCAGTCGCGCAGGTGGGGGCAGACGCGGCAGTCGGCAGGGTTGAACCGGACCCGGATCACCGGCTGGCCGTGCTGCGAGTGTCGGTGATGCCATTGGGTGCTGGTGACGCCGTTCGGGCAGGTCACATGCTGCTGCTCCCAGTCGATGGTGAAGGCGTCCTGCCCGTGGCGGCCGCCGTGTTGCG
>NZ_JBFABB010000136.1:0-17621 GCF_040640035.1 Micromonospora sp. NPDC023633
CGGTGAGCCGGTTGGCACGCAGCCGCTCGACCTCGATGCCCAGGGCCTCGACCCGGTCGGCGATCCGCCGGCCGTGCGGGTGGTCCAGCGCGGCCTCGGCCACGGTGCGCTCGGCCGGCGCGCTCTTGCGCGCCCGCCGCCGGGAGGAACCGGCGCCCTGCTCCGCCGCCGCCGGGGCGGCCACGGCCGAGGCGACCGCCTTGACCTTCTCCCCCGCGCCGTTGCCGGAACGCGGCTTCTCCGGCACCGGCTCGGTGTGGATGATCAGGCCCCGGCCCTTGCAGCACTCGCAGGTCTCGCTGAACGCCTCCAGCAGGCCCGCGCCGATGCGCTTGCGGGTCATCTGCACCAGCCCGAGCGAGGTGATCTCGGTGACCTGGTGCTTGGTGCGGTCCCGGCCCAGGCACTCCGTCAGCCGGCGCAGCACCAGCTCGCGGTTGGACTCCAGCACCATGTCGATGAAGTCGATCACCACGATGCCGCCGAGGTCGCGCAGCCGGAGCTGCCGGACGATCTCCTCGGCCGCCTCCAGGTTGTTGCGGGTGACCGTCTCCTCCAGGTTGCCCCCGGAGCCGGTGTACTTGCCGGTGTTGACGTCGATGACCGTCATCGCCTCGGTCCGGTCGATCACCAGCGAACCGCCCGAGGGGAGGAAGACCTTGCGGTCCAGCCCCTTGATGATCTGCTCGTCGATCCGGTACTCGGCGAAGACGTCGGCGGTGCCGACGTGCCGGCGCAGCCGGGCGACCAGGTCGGGCGAGACGTGCGACAGGTACGACTCGACCATGTCGTACGACTGCTCGCCCTCGATCACCAGCTCGCGGAAGTCCTCGTTGAAGAGGTCCCGGACGACCCGGATCACCAGGTCGGGCTCCTCGTAGAGCAGCACCGGGGCGCCGCCCTCGGCCGCCTTGGCCTGGATGTCCTCCCACTGCGCCTGGAGCCGCTTGACGTCGCGCGCCAGCTCGTCCTCGCTGGCGCCCTCGGCGGCCGTCCGGACGATCACGCCCGCGCCGTCCGGCACCAGCTTCTTCAGCACGTCCCGCAGCCGCTTGCGCTCGGTGTCGGGCAGCTTGCGGCTGATGCCGGAGGCGTTGCCGTGGGGCACGTAGACGAGGTGCCGGCCGGAGAGCGCGATGTGGCTGGTCAGCCGGGCGCCCTTGTGACCGATCGGGTCCTTCGTGACCTGCACCAGCACCGAGTCGCCGGAGCGCAGCGCCTGCTCGATCGAGCGGGCGCGCCCCTCCAGGCCGCTGGTGTCCCAGTTCACCTCGCCGGCGTACAGGACGGCGTTGCGGCCGCGCCCGATGTCGACGAAGGCCGCCTCCATGCTGGGCAGGACGTTCTGCACCTTGCCGAGGTAGACGTTGCCGGCCATCGTGCCGGAGGAGTTGCGGGTGACGTAGTGCTCGACGAGCACCCCGTCCTCCAGGACGGCGATCTGGGTCCGGTCGCCGCGCTGGCGTACCGCCATCACGCGGTCGACGGCCTCCCGGCGGGCCAGGAACTCCGACTCGCTGAGGATCGGCGGCCGGGTACGGCGCTGCTCGCGGCCGTCGCGGCGGCGCTGCCGCTTGGCCTCCAGCCGGGTGGAGCCGGAGACGCCCTGCACCTCGTCGACGGTCTTGCGCGGCTCGCGGATCTTGACGACGGTCGGCACGCCGTCGTCGGCGCCCGACTCGACGTCGCCGGCGCCCCGGCGGCGACGGCGGCGACGGCGGCGGGTCAGCGCGTCGCCGCCCTCGGCCTCCTCGTCCTCGTCGCCCTCGGGCTCCTCCGCCTCGGCCTGCGCGGCCTCCTCGGACTCGTCGTCCTCGGCGTCCTCCGCGCCGCCCTTGCCCCGGCCACGGCCGCGGCGGCCACGCCGGCGACGGCGGCGGGCCGCGGCGCTCTCGTCCTCGTCCTCGTCTTCGTCCTCGGCGGCCTCCTCGGCCTCCTCGACCGCTTCCTCGGGCTCGACGGCCTCGACCGCCTCGACGTCGCGGCGGCCACGCCGGCGACGGCGCGCCGGCTCGGCGGGCTCCTCGGCGGCGGGCTCCTCAGGCTCAGGCTCCGGGGCCGGCGCCACGACCCGGACGACCGGGACGTCCTCCGGCTGCGGGGCCATGAACAGGACGGTGGGCGCGGAGAGCGCGGCCCGCCGGCGGCGGGTGCGCGGCTCGGGCTCGACGACCGGCTCGGGCTCGACGACCGGCTCGGCCGCCTCGGCCGGCTCCTCCTCGGTCGGCTCCTCCTCGGCGGGCGGGGTGACCGCCACGCCCGGCGGCACCTCGCCGGAACGGCTCTCCGCGCCGCTGACGGCGGCGGGCGGGGCGGCGGCGCCGAAGCCGGTGCCGGCCTCCGGCTCGATCCCGGCGGCGGCTGGCGGCTGCTCCGCGACCTCGGCGGGCGCGGCGACGTCGGTCGGGGTCTCCGCGGCCGGCTCGACCGCGGCGGGGGCGGCCTTCTTCCGGCGGGTACGCGTCACCTTGGCCGGCGGCGCGGCCGGCTCGGCGGGTGCCTGGTCCGCCGCGACCGGCGCCTCTCCGGCGGCCTGCGCGGTGGCCTCGGTGGGCTGCGCGGTGGTGTCCTCGGCGGCCTTCGCGGTGGTGGCCTTGCGGCGGCGGCGCGTCGCCTTCGGGGCGGCGTCGAGGTCGCCGGAGACGGGGGCGAGCACCTCGGCCTGGGGCGCCTCGCCACTGCCCGGCACGGGCGCCGTCGACGCCTCGACCGGCGCCTCGGTCTGCTCCGGCTGGTTCAGCGGCGCGGCACGTCGCCGGGTGGTACGCCGCCGGGCCGGGGCGGCCGGGGCCTGCTCGGCCCCGCCGGTGCCGGCGTCAGTGCCGGCGGTACCGGCGTCAGTGCCGGCGGTACCGGCGTCAGTGCCGGAGCCGGCGGTGTTCTGCGCCCCGGCGGAGTTCTCGACGGTGCTGGTGTCGGCGGTCTCGTCGGCCGGCTGTGAACCGGTCCGTTCGCCGCCCTCGGGCTCGTTCTCGAGCATGGACGTTCTCCAGTTCTGGCTGCCCCGGGCGCGGGTGAGCGCTGCCACGCAGGGTCGCCGCAAAAGTGTTTCCGCCGGGCGCGCACGGTGCGCGACCGCCGAAGTCTGCCTACCTGAACGCTGACCGACGGTCAGCGTTCACCGATGGTTGCCCCGTCGCGGTCCGCGTCCAACGGATCCGCGATCGCATCCTGCGCGGTCAGCGTGCCCTGTGCCAGCCGGATCACCCTCGGCGAGACCGGCGGCTCCAGGTCGGCCACCACGCGGAGGCCGGAAAGGACGTCATCGGGTCGCACGGAGGGGGTGACCTGCCGCACGACCAGTTCGAGTATCGCACACGGTACGGCCGGGGCCCCGGAAGGCGTCTCCGGCGACGCGATCACATCGATGCGGATCACCGCCGCCCGGGCGTCGAAGGTGCGCCGGCCCTGCTTGGTCATCCGCTCGACCAGCACCTCTTCGGCGGCCGTGAAGGCGGAAACCGCCCGTTGCAGGACGGCCGGGTCGACCTCGGGCAGCTCGATGCGCCAGTGCGACGCCTCGATCCGGTCGGCAAGACTCCCGCCGGTGGCCACCACGGCGTCGAGCACGTCGAGCCCCGGCGAGAGGGCGGCGTCCAGGGCGGCGCGCAGCTCCGCCGGGTCGACCTGCTCGCGCAGGCCGATCTCCAGGTATTCGGCCTCGCTCGCCACGCCCGTCGGGGCCGCGCTGGCGTACGAGATCTTCGGGTGCGGGGTGAAGCCCTGGGAGAAGGCGATCGGCACGCCCGCCCGGCGCAGCGCCCGCTCGAACGCCCGGGCGAAGTCCCGGTGCGAGGTGAAGCGCAGCGGGCCGCGCTTGGCGTATCGGATCCGGACCCGCTGCACGACGGGTGCCTGGCCGCCCTCTGGCTGTGGTTTCCTACTGATCGTCGTGCTCCTCGTGTCGGAACCGGTTGATCGTGACGGCACTGCTCGCGACTCGCGTGCCGCTGACGATAGCCACATGATCAACCCGACGCACGGCGGGCGGCGCACCGGGCGGCGCCCGCCGGCGGCGGGGCTACTGCTGGGCGCCGGTGGGGAGCTTCAGACCGTTGATCGGGGTGAGCGGGAGGAGCTTCTTCCCGGTCGGGCCGATCTGGATCTCGGTGTCCATCGACGGGCAGACGCCGCAGTCGAAGCACGGGGTCCACCGGCAGTCGTCCTGCTCGTACTCGCTGAGCGCGTCCTGCCAGTCCTGCCAGAGCCAGTCCTTGTCCAGACCCGAGTCCAGGTGGTCCCAGGGCAGGACCTCCAGCTCGTCGCGCTGCCGGGTGGTGTACCAGTCGAGGTCGACCCCGAAGGCGGGCAGCACCTCGGCCGCCGCCTCCACCCAGCGCTGGTAGGAGAAGTGCTCGCTCCAGCCGTCGAACCGGCCGCCGTTCTCCCAGACCCGGCGGATCACCGCGCCGACGCGGCGGTCGCCCCGGCTGAGCAGGCCCTCGATCAGCGACGGCTCGCCGTCGTGGTAGCGGAAGCCGATCGCCCGGCCGAGCGAGCGGTCCGCGTTGATCGCCTGCTTGAGCATCCTGAGCCGGCCGTCGATGACCTCCGGCCGCTCCATCGGCGCCCACTGGAACGGGGTGTGCGGCTTCGGCACGAACCCGCCGATGGAGACCGTGCAGCGGATGTCCTTCGAGCCGGTCGCGGCCCGGCCGGCCCTGATCACCTCGTGGGCCATGTCCGCGATCTCGAGGACGTCTTCGTCGGTCTCGGTGGGCAGGCCGCACATGAAGTAGAGCTTCACCTGCCGCCAGCCGTTCGTGTACGCGGTGACGACGGTGCGGATCAGGTCTTCCTTCGACACCATCTTGTTGATGACCTTGCGGATCCGCTCCGACCCGCCCTCGGGGGCGAAGGTCAGGCCGGTGCGCCGGCCGTTGCGGGACAGCTCCTGCGCGAGGTCGATGTTGAACGCGTCGACCCGGGTCGACGGCAGCGAGAGCGAGACGTTGGTGCCCTCGTACTGCTGGGCCAGGCCCGAGCACATGTCGCCGATCTCGGAGTGGTCGGCCGACGACAGCGACAGCAGGCCCACCTCGTGGAAGCCGGAGAACTCCAGCCCCTCGCGCACCATCTGCCCGACGGTGGTGATGGAGCGCTCGCGCACCGGCCGGGTGATCATGCCGGCCTGGCAGAACCGGCAGCCCCGGGTGCAGCCGCGGAAGATCTCGACCGCGTACCGCTCGTGCACCGTCTCCGCGAGCGGCACCAGGGGCTTCTTCGGGTACGGCCACGCGTCCAGGTCCATGGTCGTGCGCTTGTGCACCCGGAACGGCACGTCCGCCCGGTTCGGCACGACCCGCTGGATGCGGCCGTCGGGCAGGTAGTCCACGTCGTAGAAGCGCGGCACGTAGACGCTCTCGGTGCGGGCCAGGCGCAGCAGCAGCTCGTCGCGCCCGCCCGGGGAGCCCTCGGCCTTCCATTCGCGCACGATCCCGGTGATCTCCAGGACCGCCTCCTCGCCGTCGCCGAGCACGGCGGCGTCGACGAAGTCGGCGATCGGCTCCGGGTTGAACGCGGCGTGGCCGCCGGCCACGATCACCGGGTCGGCGTCGGTGCGGTCGGCGGCCAGCAGCGGGATGCCGGCCAGGTCGATCGCGGTGAGCAGGTTCGTGTAGCCCAGCTCGGTGGAGAAGGAGACGCCGAAGACGTCGAAGTCGCGCACCGAGCGGTGCGCGTCGACGGTGAACTGCGGCACGCCGTGCGCGCGCATCAGCTTCTCCAGGTCCGGCCAGACCGCGTAGGTCCGCTCGGCGAGCACGTCGGGCAACTCGTTGAGGACCTCGTAAAGGATCTGCACGCCCTGGTTGGGCAGGCCGACCTCGTAGGCGTCGGGGTACATCAGCGCCCAGCGCACGGCCGCCGCGTCCCAGTCCTTGACCACCGCGCCCAGCTCGCCACCGACGTACTGGATGGGCTTGGTCACCTGGGGCAGCAGCGGCTCCAGCCGGGGCCAGACCGAATTGGCCGCGGCGGGGCGCGGCGTGGTGGACGGGACGCTCATGATGCCCAAGGGTACGCGGCCCGGCGGCGGCCACCGCGAGCACGCCGGTCACCGCGCCCTCGGGTCGTCGGTCACCGCGCCCCCGGCACGTCGGTCACCGCGTCCCTGGCACGTCGCGCGGGCCCCGCGACACGCCGCCCGGCCCCGTCCGGTGCCGGCGACGGCGGTGGCCGGAATCGCCCCGCTGGCGCGTCGGTACTAACCTCGGACCGGCGCGAGAGGAGATTGCCGCGATGCCGCAGCCGCAGCCGGGCACGGACCGGCCGGCCGACGGGAGCCCCCCGGGTCAGGACCAGGGTCACGATCCGGCGGTCACCGAGGAGCCCCCGACCTCCCCCGCAGCGCCCGCCCCCGCCGGCGGCACGGGCCCGGAGGGCACCCGTGAGCTGCCCACCGACGACCCCGGGCCGACCGCGACGGCCGACGTCCGGCAGGACACGGGCGACGGCGGGCCACGGGACGTCGGCGACCCCACCGCACGGCAGGACACGGGCGACGCCACCGCGCCACCGGACACCGGCGACGCCGGGGCGGAGGGCACGCGGGGCGACGGGCCCGAGCGGGTGGCCGGCACCGGCCCGGAGGGCACCCGCCTGCTACCCGACGACGGCCCGGCGGCCGTGGGGCCGCAGGGCACCCGGATGTTCCCCGCCGACGAGCAACCGGCCGAGCCGCCCGCGCCCCGCTGGAGCGGTTCGGCGGCGGTTCCCCCGCCGAAGCCCCGCAAACGGGCCTGGGGCGAGTCGGCCGAGATTCCCCCGGTGCCAGCCCCGGCGCCCCCGCCCGCGCAGCCCGAGCACCTCACCCCGGTCGACCCGTGGGCGGGCGCGGACACCAGCGGGTGGGACCTGCCGCCGGCCGCCCCGCCGCCCCCGCCGTCGCCGACGCGGCCCTATCCCGTGGCGCCGTCCACCCGGCCGTACTCGGGGCCGCCGGCGCCACCCGTGCACTCCCCCGCGCCGCCGGCACCGCCGCGCCCCACGCCGCCCCGGGTCGCGTACCCGCCCGCCCCGCCGCCGGCGGCGTACCCCGGCTCCCCGCCGCCCGTGGCGTACCCCGTCTCCCCGCCGCCGGTCTCCCGGGCGCCCGTCCCGACCCGCCCGGCGCCGCCCCCGCCTCCGCCACCCGCACCGCCGAGGCAGCGTCGGGCGACGGCGCCGCCGGCCGGACCGCCGCCCGGCCCCCAGGCCCCCCGGGGGTACGCCCCGCCGCCCGCCCGCAAGCGTCGCCGCTGGCCGTGGATCATGCTGCTCATGCTGGCCTGCTGCTGCGGCTGCCCGGCCTACTACGGGGTGCCGATGGCGTCGCAGTACCCGGCGAACGCCAGCCTGCCGGCCGAGGTGGCCGACCTGCGGCTGCGCGACGACGACACCAGCAAGGCGACCGCCAAGAAGCTGGAGGCGGAGGTACGCAAGGCGCACCTGCTGGCCGACGACACCTTCGCCGGCGTCTACAGCACGCCCGCCGGCAAGCGGGTGACGGTCTTCGGCGGCACCGGTTTCCGGTTCACCCCGGAGTCGGACGCGGAGGACGAGATCACCCGGCTCACCGGGCAGTACTCCCTCGGCGAGGCCCAGGTGGTCGACACCGGCGTACGCGGCCGGCACCAGCGCTGCGCGGTGGGCCGCGCCGACGGCCAGGACGTGGTGGTGTGCACCTCGGTCGACCACGGCAGCATCGCCACCGCGGTCTTCACCCGGCTCTCCCTCGACGACAGCGCCACCCTGCTCGGCACCCTGCGGGAGCAGCTGGTCACGACCGACCAGAAGTAGGGTCCGCGCGGCCCGGCCGGCTCCACGACGTGGACGAGTGCGACCCCGTCCTGCCCGGGACGGGGCTCAGGCCGGGGCGTCGCCCGGGGTGGCGGAGTGCGCGCGCGGCGGGGCGTAGCGGGGCACGTACTCCTGGCCGGTGAGCTTCTGGATCTCGGCCATGACCTCGTCGGTCATCTCGCGCAGCGACGTGCGGTCGTCCGGCCGGCCGGTGAAGTCGAGCGGCTTGCCGAACCGGATCATGATCTTGGCGCGGCCGGGGCGGGGCACCCGGGTCCCGATGGGCTGGGCCTTGTCGGTGCCGGTCATGCCGACCGGGATGATCGGCACGCCGGCCGCCACCGCCAGCCGGGCCGCGCCGGTGCGCCCACGGTAGAGCCGGCCGTCCGGCGAGCGGGTCCCCTCTGGATAGACCGCGACCAGGTCGCCGGCCTTCAGCACCGGGATGGCGGCGTCGAACGCGGACAGCGCCGCGCGGCCGCCGGCCCGCTCGACCGGGATGGCGCCCAGGCCGGTGAGCACGTGCTTCGACAGGGCGCCCTTCGGGCCAGTGCCCTTGAAGTACTCCGACTTGGCCCAGAACGCCAGGTGCCGGGGAACCACCGTGCCGAGGAACAGCTCGTCGGCGACCGAGAGGTGGTTGCCCGCGAAGATCGCACCCCCCGTGTCCGGAATGTGCTCCAGCCCCTCCACGGTCGGACGGAAGGCCAGCCGGAGCGCGGGCGCCACGGTGAGCTTGCCGATGGTGTAGAGCAGGGGCACTGGTCCTCCGGCGGAGTGTGTGCGAACAGGCGGTGTCACGGTAACCGACGGGTCCACGGGGTGTCGTCGGGGTGGCGGCTCGACCGCCTGGTGAGCGGGCGTGTCGGGCCCGGTGGGACGGCCCGGCGACGCACCGCCGGGCCGTCCCCACCCACTGACTCATACCCTGCGGACGGCCACCGTCAACCGCTCGCCCCCGCCGGCCTCTCCGGTGCAGCGTCCGCCCGGTCGGCGGAGTCGACGGAGCGGCCGGCGCCTCCGGGCGGCGTGACCGGGCTCACGTCCCGCGGTGTCACGCCGCGTCCCCTCCGCACCGTCGTGTGGGTGTCGACAACGACCGACCGAGGAGGCCGTCATGCAACGGATGAACGTGGCCGAGGTGGCACCGCAGGCGTACCAGGCGGTTCTGGGGCTGGAGAAGTACGTCCGGGCGAACGTCGGGCACACCGTGCTGGCGCTGGTGAAGCTGCGGGCGTCGATGCTGAACGGCTGCGCGTTCTGCGTCGACATGCACAGCCGCGACGCGCTCGCGGCGGGCGAGTCGGACCGGCGGCTCTTCGCCGTCGCCACCTGGCGGGAGGCGCCCTTCTTCGACGAGCGGGAGCGGACCGCGCTGGCGCTCACCGACGCGGTGACCCGGCTCGGCGAGCACGGCGTGCCCGACGACGTCTGGGACGCGGCGGCGAAGGTGTGGTCCGAGAAGGAACTCGCCGACCTGTTGGTGGCGATCGCCACCATCAACGTGTGGAACCGCATCGCCGTGACCTGCCGCAACGACCTCCCCACGGACGTGTGACGCTCCCCGACGCGACGCAGGCGGCCGGTGCGCTCGACGCGCACCGGCCGATGCTGCTCGGGCTGGCGTACCGCCTGCTCGGCAGCCGGCACGACGCCGAGGACGTGCTCCAGGAGGCGTACCTGCGCTGGCTGGGGGTCGACCGGGAGGCGGTCGCGGAGCCGCGGCGCTACCTGTCCCGGGTGGTCACCCGGTTGGCGCTGGACCGGCTGCGCGCCCGGCGGGCCGCCCGGGAGACGTACGTCGGGCCCTGGCTGCCCGAGCCGGTGCGCACCGCGCCGTCACCGTTCGGGCCGCTGGACGCCGTCGAGCTGCGCGACTCGCTCTCCACCGCCCTGCTGCACCTGCTGGAGCGGCTCTCCCCGCCCGAGCGGGCGGTCTACGTGCTGCACACCGCCTTCGAGCTGCCGTACGCCGAGATCGCCGGGATCCTGGACCGGTCGGTGGCGGACTGCCGGCAGCTGCACCACCGGGCGGCGGCCCGCATCGGCCAGGACCGGCGCCGGTTCACCGCCGGCCGGGCCGAGCAGGAGCGGCTGCTGGACGCGTTCCTCGCCGCCGCCCGCGACGGCGACCTGGCCGCGCTGACCGGGCTGGTCGCGACGGACGCCACCGCCTGGACCGACGGCGGCGGCCGGGTGAAGGCGGCACGCAACCCGGTCACCGGCGCCGACCGGGTGGCCCGCTTCTTCGCCGGCATCTACGGGCCGGGCCGACGCCTCACCGTGCGGCGGGTGGAACTGAACGGCCAGCCGGCCGCGCTGATCGTCCGCCCCGACGCCGGCAGGTACGCGCTGACGCTCGCCGCGGCCGGCGGCCGGATCACCGCGTTCCACGTCGTCGGCAACCCGGACAAGCTGCGGTGGGCGAACTGAGCGGGCCGGTCGTGGACCGGCCCGCGACGGCGGTGGGTGGGTCAGCCCAGCTCGGGGAACCAGAGCGCGATCTCGCGCTTCGCGCTCTGGGGGGAGTCGGAGGCGTGCACCAGGTTCTCCCGGTTGGACAGGGAGAGGTCGCCGCGGATCGTGCCGGCCGCCGCCCGACGCCCGTCGGTTGCCCCGACGAGCCCGCGCACCACGTCGATGACCTGGTCGCCGGAGAGCACCAGCGCCACCAGCGGGCCGCCGGTCATGAAGTCCTTCAGCGGCGGGTAGAACGGCTTGTCGACGTGCTCGGTGTAGTGCTCGTCGGCCAGCGCGGCGTCCATCGTCCGGACCACCATCGCGTCGATCCGCAGCCCCTTGCGCTCGAAGCGGGAGATCACCTCGCCGACCAGCCCACGGCGGACCGCGTCGGGCTTGATCAGTACGAGGGTGCGCTCATCGGGGCTGCTGCTGGACACGCTGGGTTCCTCCTGTGCGCGGAAGGCGGTCGGGCTGGGTACGGTCAGCCTAGCGACCCGGTCCCGGCGCCGGCGCGGCGGCCGGTCCTTCCTCCGGCGGCCGATCCGGCCTAGCCTGGCCCTTGACCCTCGGGAGGTCCACTGTGGCGAATGGCGGGAACCGACCCATCGCGCCGGTACGCAAGCTGATCGCCGCGGTGCTGGGCACCGTGGCCACCTTCGTCGTCCTCTTCGGCCTCGGCATGACCAGCTGGGCGATCGTGGCGCTCGGGGTCGCCCTGCTGGTGCTGGCCATCGCGCTGGCCACGGTGCGCGGGGGCGGTCGCACCTGGGTCGTCGGCGAAGGGCACGTGCACAGCGCTTCCGAACCGCCCACCCAGTACGCCTTCGGCCGCTGCGAACTCCAGCTGGTGATCGACGCCCCGGGGCTGCCGCCCCGGTCCAAGAAGATCATCGAGCCGCGGGTACCGGTGGCGAAGTGGCCGTCGCTGGGCCAGACGCTGCCGATCCGGGTGGCCCTGGACGACCAGCGGCACGTCCGCGTGCTCTGGGACGACGTGCCCACCCACGCGGAGACCGCCGCGGCCGTCGCGGCCGACCTGCCACCCGAGTACGCGGGCGCCGAGCCGCTGGACGACGTGCTGATCCAGCAGGAGGCCCCGCCATGGGCGGACCGGGCGCCGGACGACGACTACCGGGAGGACTACCGCGACGACTTCCGGGCCCCGGTGGGCGACCCGCTGGGCGACCCCGTCGGGGATCCGCTGGGCGATCCGCTCGGTGGGGACCGCGTCGGGCGGCCCGAGGAGCGCGAGCCCGTCGTGATGCACCAGCGCCCGGGTGGGCCGGTCGTGCTGGAGGGCACGCTCGTCGAGCAGCCCACCACCGGCACGCTGCCGCGGCGGGCCACCCCGACGCCCCGCCCGCCCGCCGAGGAGCGGTTCGACGTGCCCGGCGAGCGCCTCGACCCGCCCGCGCCGGCGGACCCACTCGACCTGCCCTTGGACGACCCCGCCCCGCCCCGCGACCGGGTCCGGGAGGAACGGATCAGCCCGGAGGAACTGGACGAGGCGATCTTCGGTCCGGGGCCGGCCGCCGGCGGCGACGAGAGGGCCGGGGAGACCGCGACGGCCGGCGACGAGTTCGGGGCGCCGATCGCCGGGGTGGGGCTGACCCTGCTGGTCACCGACCTGCCCCGCTCGCTGGACTTCTACCGCGACCTGGGCTTCACCGAGGTCGACCGGGGATCCGGCAACGCGGTCCTCGCCTCCGGGACGACCCGCCTGGTGCTGCGGGAGGTGACCGAGGCGGCGCCGATCAGCCGCCGGCTGGTGCACGTCAACCTCGAGGTCGACGACATCGACTCCGCGTACGAGCGGCTGCGCGGGACGGGCGTCCGGTTCACGTACGCCCCCCGGGTGGTCAACCGGGGCACGAAGCTGGAGGTGTGGGCGGCGGCGTTCCGCGACCCGGACGGCCACGGCATCGCCCTCACCCAGTGGCGGGAACGCGCCGAGGCCTGACCCGTCAGCCCAGGATGACCCGGCGCACGTGCAGGGCGTAGCCCCACACCAGGGCGAAGACGACGCCCAGCACCAGCAGCGACCAGTGCAGCAGGCCGGCCAGCATCAGCAGCCCCTGCAGGGCGGCGCCGGCGTGCCAGGCCCACGGCCGGCGCATCATGCCGGCCAGCAGCACCGCCGCCACGGCCAGCGCCACGACCGCCCCGATCGCCGCGCCGCCCAGGTCGCCGCCGACCACCCGGATCGGCTGGATGGCCAGCACCAGCACCAGCGCCTCCAGGCTGAGCGTGCCGGCGCCGAGGCCACGGACCGCCCGCTCCGGGTTGCGCAGCCCGGAGCGGCGCGGCGGCCGGCCGCCGGGGGCGCCGTCGGCCGTCCCGGCCGGGCGGTCGTCGCCCGGGGCGACGCGCTCCGGGCCGGTCATCGCTTCAGCAGCCGGCGGGCGTCGGCCACGGTCACCACCGACCCGGTGACCAGCACCCCGACCCCGCTCAGCTCCCCCGGCACGTCCTCCTCGGCCATCGCCACCGCCGTCTCGATGGCGTCGGGCATCTCCTCGGCCACCTCCACCCGCTCGGGTCCGAAGACCTCGGCCGCCAGCGCGGCCAGTTCCCGGGCCGGCAGCGCCCGGGGCGAGCTGTTCCGGGTCACCACGACCTGGTCGACCACCGGCTCCAGCAGCTCCAGCAGGCTGGCCGCGTCCTTGTCCGCGAGGACGCCGACCACGGCGACCAGCTTGCTGAAGGCGAACTCCTCCTGCAACGCGGTCACCGTGGCGGCCATCCCGTGCGGGTTGTGCGCGCCGTCGAGCAGGATGGTCGGCGCGCTGCGTACGCGCTCCAGCCGGCCGGGCGAGCTGGCGGTGGCGAAACCCTCCCGGACCGCCTCCACGTCGAGCTGCCGCTTCGCCCCGGCGCCGAGGAACGCCTCGACCGCCGCCAGCGCCACCGCCGCGTTCTGCGCCTGGTGGGCGCCGTGCAGCGGGATGAAGACCTCCTCGTAGACGCCGCCGAGGCCCTGGAGGGTGAGCACCTGCCCGCCGACGGCGACCGCCCGCCGGAGCACCCCGAACTCGGCGCCCTCCCGCGCGATGGTCGCGCCGACCTCGGCGCAGCGCTCCAGGATCGGCCCGGCGGCCTCCTCCTCCTGCGCCGCGGAGATCACCGTCGCGCCCTTGTGGATGATCCCCGCCTTGGCCAGCGCGATGTCCTGGATGGTGTCGCCGAGCCACTCGGTGTGGTCCAGCCCGACCGGGGTGAGCACGCACACCCCGGCCTGGATCACGTTGGTCGCGTCCTCGGCCCCGCCCAGGCCCACCTCGACCACCGCCACGTCCACGGGGGCGTCGGCGAAGGTGGCGAAGGCCAGCGCGGTGGTCATGTCGAAGTACGTCAGCGGTTCCGCCGAGCGCTCGTCGACCAGCCGGGCCAGCGGCGCGATCTCCCGGTACGTCGCGACGAACCGCCCCTCGTCCACCGGCTCGCCGTCCAGGCTGATCCGCTCCCGGACGCTCTCCAGGTGCGGGCTGGTGTAGCGGCCGGTGTGCAGCCCGAACGCCCGCAGCAGGGAGTCGATCATCCGGGCCGTCGAGGTCTTGCCGTTGGTGCCGGTCAGGTGGATCGACGGGTACGCCCGCTGCGGGCTGCCGAGCAGGTCCAGCAGCGACTCGATCTTGTCCAGCTCGAAGGCCATGCGGGTAAACCCGCGGCCCGCCAGCTCGGCCTCGACGGCGGCGAAATCGGTGCGGTCGGTCACGAGGGCAGCGCCTCCAGAGCAGCGTCGATGCGGACGAGGTCGGCCTCGGCGACGGCGAGCCGGTCGCGGATCTTGGCGACGACCGGCTCCGGCGCCTTGTCGACGAACGCCGGGTTGCCGAGCTTCGCCCGGGCCTGCGCGGCCTCCTTCTCGGCGGCGGCCCGGTCCTTCGTCAGCCGGGCCCGCTCGGCGGCCACGTCGATCGTCCCGCGGGTGTCCAGGGCCACGCTCACCTCGCCGGGCATGGCGAGCGTCGCGCTGGCCTGGAACCCGTCGCCGGCCGGGTCCAGCCGCACCAGCGACCGGATCAGCGGCTCGTGCGCGGCGATGCCGGCGGCGGCCAGGCCGTCGAGCCGCGCGGCGACCCGCTGCGTCGGGCGCAGCCCCTGGTCCGAGCGGAACCGCCGGATCTCGGTCACCACCCGCTGGAGGGTGCCGACCTCGACCTCCGCGGCGTCGTCGACTCCGGTACGGTCGGCCACCGGCCAGGCGGCCGTCATCACCGTCTCGCCGCCGGTGAGGGCGGTCCACAGTTCCTCGGTGACGAACGGGATGACCGGGTGCAGCAGCCGCAGCAGCTGGTCCAGCACGTGCCCGAGCACCCGGCGGCTGGCCTCGGCGGCCGGGCCGCCCTCGGCGAGCACCGGCTTGGTCAGCTCCACGTACCAGTCGCAGACGTCGTCCCAGGCGAAGTGGTAGAGCAGGTCGCAGACCTTCGCGAACTCGTACGCCTCGAACTGCTCGTCCACCTCGGCGGTGACGTGCGCCAGCCGGGACAGGATCCACCGGTCGACCGTCGACAGCGTCTCGGCCGCCGGCAGCGGCCCCTCGGTGTGCGCGCCGTTGAGCAGCGCGAAGCGGGTGGCGTTCCACAGCTTGTTGCAGAAGTTGCGCGAGCCCTGGCACCAGTCCTCGCTGACCGGCACGTCCCCGCCCGGGTTGGCGCCCCGGGCCAGGGTGAACCGGGTGGCGTCGGCGCCGTACCGGTCGATCCAGTCCAGCGGGTCGACCACGTTGCCGAACGACTTCGACATCTTCTTGCCGTACTGGTCGCGGACCATGCCGTGCAGCGCCACCGTGTCGAAGGGCTGCCGGCCGTCCATCGCGTACAGGCCGAACATCATCATCCGGGCGACCCAGAAGAAGAGGATGTCGTAGCCGGTGACCAGGACGCTGGTCGGGTAGAACTTCGCCAGGTCGGGGGTCTGCTCCGGCCAGCCGAGCGTGGAGAACGGCCACAGGCCGCTGGAGAACCAGGTGTCCAGCACGTCCTCGTCCTGGTGCCAGCCCTCGCCGGTCGGCGGCTCCTCGTCCGGGCCGACGCAGACGATCTCGCCGTCCGGGCCGTACCAGACGGGGATGCGGTGGCCCCACCAGAGCTGCCTGGAGATGCACCAGTCGTGCATGTTGTCGACCCAGGCGAAGTACCGCTTGGCCAGCTCCGCCGGCTCGATCTTCACCCGGCCGTCACGCACCGCGTCGCCCGCCGCCTTCGCCAGCGGGGCGGTGTTGACGAACCACTGGAGCGACAGACGCGGCTCGACGGTCGTCTTGCACCGGGAGCAGTGCCCCACCGCGTGCACGTACGGCCGCTTCTCGGCGACGATCCGCCCCTGCTCGCGCAGCGCGGCGACGATCGCGGGGCGGGCCTCGTACCGGTCCAGGCCCTGGAACGGGCCGTGCGCGGTGATGACGCCCCGCTCGTCCATGATCGTCAGCGTCGGCAGGTCGTGCCGCTGGCCGATCTCGAAGTCGTTCGGGTCGTGCGCCGGGGTCACCTTGACCATGCCGGTGCCGAAGCTCGGGTCGACGTGCTCGTCGGCCACGATGGGGATCCGCCGGCCGGTCAGCGGGACGGGGACCTCGGTGCCGATCAGGTGCCGGTAGCGCTCGTCGTCCGGGTGGACGGCCACCGCGGTGTCGCCGAGCATCGTCTCGGCCCGGGTGGTGGCGACCACGACGTCGTCGCTGTAGCGGATCGAGACCAGCTCGCCGTCGTCGTCGGTGTGCTCCACCTCGATGTCCGACAGCGCGGTCAGGCAGCGCGGACACCAGTTGATGATCCGGTTGGCCCGGTAGATCAGCCCGTCGTCGTAGAGCTTCTTGAACATGGTCTGGACGGCCCGGGACAGGCCCTCGTCCATGGTGAAACGCTCACGGTCCCAGTCGACGGAGTCGCCGAGGCGGCGCATCTGGCCGAGGATCGCGCCGCCGGACTCGGCCTTCCACTGCCACACCCGCTCGACGAACTTCTCCCGGCCCAGGTCGTGCCGGGACAGGCCCTGGCCGGCGAGCTGCCGTTCGACCAGGTTCTGGGTGGCGATGCCGGCGTGGTCCATGCCGGGCAGCCACAGCGCCTCGTGGCCCTGCATCCGCTTGCGGCGGGTCAGCGCGTCCATCAGGGTGTGCTCGAACGCGTGGCCCATGTGCAGGGAGCCGGTCACGTTGGGCGGCGGGATGACGATGGTGAAGGGGGGCTTGTCGCTGTCCGCCGACGCCCGGAAGTGGCCGGCGGCTACCCACTGCTCGTACCGTCGCTGCTCTACCTCGCCGGGCTGGTACTGGCCGGCAAGGGTCGGGGCGTCGGGGCGTCGGGCATCCAGTCTCTCGGTCACTCTGAAAGTCTACGGAGCGCTTCCCGGGACCCGACGTGCGCCACCTGCCGTTCGCGTACGGTGTCGGCTATGTCCGACGCACATCTCACCGACCGCCCCGTCGCAGACGGCCCGGAGCCGATCGACCTGACCGACGAACCCATCCAGCTCAGCAACCGGGACCCGGAGCAGGCCCGGGAGCGGCCGGAGACGCGGTCGAGGCGGCGGCGGGTGGCGTGGGCCGTGGCGGCGGTGGTCGGGCTCGCGGGGGCCACGGTGCTCGGCGCGGCCGGCTGGCGGGTGGCCCAGCAGAAGGACGCCGACCTGGCCACCCCGGACCGGGTGGCGAGCCTGGTACGGGACGACAGCGATCGGGCCCGCAGCACCTCCGACTACCTGCGCAGCGGATTCGCCGCCGACATCGACCTGGACAGCAGCTTCGGCACCGTCTACCGGGATCCCGCGGACGACAAGCGCTCGGTGCTCCTCTTCGGCGGCACGACGCTGCTCTGGCAGCCGGAGCGGGACCTGGACAGCCTCTTCGGCCTGCTGACCGACGAGACCGGCAAGGTGACGGGGCTGCGCGAGGTGCCCGCCGGGCGCTTCGGCGGCGTCATGAAGTGCGGCACCACCAGCGGCGACGGCGGCGACTTCGCGGTCTGCGGGTGGGCCGACCACGGCAGCGTCGTGATGGGGATGTTCCCGGGCCGCTCGATCGACGACGCCGGCGAGCTGTTCCGCGCGGTACGCGAGGAGATCCAGACCCGCGGCTGACGCCCTGACGGCCCGGCTGCCTCCATCTCCGCCGCCGACGCTTCTTCGGCCCGGCGCTCTTGAGCCGTTGCTTCCTCGACCCGGCGCTTCTTGACCCCGGGGCGCCTGTTCGCCGGGCGCCAGCCCGTGCCCAAGCCCGCCGGCTCGGAATGGTTCCGTTCCTTCGGTCGGCCCCGTTCGCGTCCTGGCGGGATTCGGGGCCCGTAACGCAGTTCAGGGCCACCCCGAAGGGGTGACCCTGAACTGAAAGATTGTCCGGCGGTGTCCTACTCTCCCACACCCTCCCGAGTGCAGTA
>NZ_JBFABB010000137.1:0-17049 GCF_040640035.1 Micromonospora sp. NPDC023633
CCCCGCCACCTCATACCCCACAGCATCATCGCCCTCCCCCACCTCCCCCTCACCCGCAACGGCAAGATCGACCGCAACGCACTCCCCGCACCGGATCCCACGACGATCCGCTCCGAGCCGCCCGGCGACGCCGTGCAGCGACAGCTCGCCGGGATCTGGGCGACGGTGCTTGGCACCTCCGTCGCGGGCATCGGAGCCCGCGACGACTTCTTCGCCCTCGGCGGGCACTCCCTGCTGGCCACCCAGGTCACCGCGCAGGCCGCCGCCGCGTTCGAGGTCGAGCTGCCGGTCGCGGCGCTGTTCCGGGACCCGACGATCGCCGGTCTGGCCGGCGAGCTGCGCCGCGTCGAGCGCCGGCCCGGCTGGGTGGACACCGTGGCCGGCATGCGCGAGGCCGTCGCCGCGCTCACCGAGGACCAGGCCCGACGAGCGCTGGCCGCCGCCACCCGACCCGACCAGCCGTACGACGAGACAGGAGCACCGCGATGAGCGGCCCGTCGCCCGACCCGGTCGCCGCGCTGCTGCGACCGCCGCCCGGCTGGCCGGCGCAGGAGCACCGGCAGCTGCTGGTACGGCTGCTGCGCGAGCGTCTGCCCGCCGCGCCGACCAGTCCCGCCACCGTGGCCCAGCGTCAGCTCTGGTTCCTGCAACAGCTGGAGCCGACCAGCACCGCGTACCACATCCTGACGGTGGTGCGGATGACCGGTGAGCTGGACCTGCCGGCCCTGCGCGGCGCGCTCGCCGCGGTCACGGACCGGCACGACCTGCTCCGGGCCACCTTCGCGATGGTCGACGACGAGGTGGTCGTGCGGATCGGTCCCTGCGCGCCGGTGCCGGTACCGGTCGTCGACCTGGGCACGACGGACGCCGTGACCCGCGAGGAGCGGGTGCGGCAGGAGCTGAAGAAGGCCCACGACGAGCTGTTCGACCTCGCCGACGGCCCGCTGCTGCGGGCGGTGCTGATCCGGTGCGGGGCCTCCGAGCACCTGCTCGCGGTCACCGTGCACCACATCGTCTTCGACGGCTGGTCCCGCTCGGTCTTCTGGGACCACCTCACCACGGCGTACGACTCGCTGCGGGCGGGGAAGACGCCCGACCTCGACCCGCCGGCGTCCGACGACGATCCCGACGAGGCGGACGACGTCGTCGACGAGGCGGACCCGGACGCGGCGCTGGCCTACTGGCGCGAGCGGCTGGCCGGCCTGCCCGACCTGGACCTGCCCGGCGTCCGCGACCGGGTGTCCGGAACGTTGACCGCCGGGCGGCGGCTGGACGTCCCGCTCGACCGGGACGTGATGACCGCCCTGACCCGGCTGGGCCGGTCCCGGCGGGCCACCCCGTTCATGACGCTGCTGGCCGCGTACCTGGTGCTGTTGTCCGTGCGCACCGGCAGCAGCGACGTCGCCGTGCTGTCGCCGACGACGGGCAGGACGAGCGAGGCCGACGAGAGCCGGATCGGGTACTTCGTCAACACCGTGGTGCTGCGCGGCGACCTGGCGGGGAACCCGAACTTCGCCGAGGTGGTCGACCGGGTCCGGGAACTGACCCTCGGGGCGTACGCCCACATGGGGGTGCCCTTCGAGCGGATCGTGGACGAGCTGCGGCCGGCGCGGGTGCCGGGCCGGATGCCGTTCTCGCAGTTCGCGTTCAGCGTGGAGGGTCGCCCGGCGCCCCCGCCCCGGCTCGCCGGCCTGACCACCGCCTGGATCGACGTCGACACCGGCACGGCGAAGTTCGACGTGCAGTTGGACGTCATGACGGACGACTCGGGCGGGCTCGTGGCGGCCTGGACCTGGCGCGACGAGCTGTTCGACCCGGCGGACCTGGCCGCCGTCGCCGACGACTTCGCCGCGCTGCTGGGCGCGGTCGTCGCCGACCCGCAGGCCACCGTCGACACGCTGCCGGTGCGCGGGCCGCTGCCGGCCCCGGGCGTCCCGGCGGCGACCCCGCCGCCCGCGGCGCGTGCCCGACCGGGCGCAACGGCGTCCGGCACGCTGGTGCACCTCGGCGGGCCGACCGACCGTCCGCCGCTGGTCCTGCCGCACCCGGTCAGCGGCACGGTCGGCGCGTACGCCGAGCTCGCCCGGCTGTTGCCCGGGCACCACCTGGTCGGCATCGAGTCGGCCGCCGACGCCTCCGGTGACTCCGTCGACGCGCTCGCCGAGTCGTACCTGGCCGAACTCGTCGCCCGCTGGCCGGCCGGCCCGTACCGGCTGTGCGGCTGGTCGATGGGCGGCCTGCTGGCGTACGAGATGTCCCGCCGGCTGGTGCGGGCCGGGCGCGGCGTCGACCTGCTGGTGGTCGTGGACACCGCGCCCGGGCAGACGCGCTCTGCCGACGACGGGACCGACGATGCCGCGATGGCGGCCCGGTTCGCCGCGGACCTGGCCGCGTCGCTCGGTCGGGAACACCCGGCGCCGACGGCCGCGACGCTCGCCGCGCTGCCGGTCGAGGAACAGACCATGTTGCTGCGCCGGTGGCTGGTGGACGCGGGGGTGACCCCGGTGGCGCTGCCGGTGCGCGAGGTGCGCCGCCGGGTGGAGACCTTCGCCCGGCACGTCACCGCCGTCGCCGGATACCGGCCGGAGGGCGCGGAGCTGCCGGTGACCGTCGTCCAGGCCTCCGCGTCGCCGCGCTGGCAGCCGCGCTGGGAGCGGTACGTCGGCGCCCGGACCACCGTCCACGAGTACGAGGGCGACCACTACTCGCTGCTGCGCCGGCCCACCGTGGAGAGGATCGCCGGGTGGCTGGCCCGGGCGCTGGACGCTCGGTGAGCGGTGGCGCTCCGCCCCGGCGGGTGCCGCGCGCACGGGGCCGCCCGGCGACAGCCGGCGGCGGACCACGCGCCCGATTGGCCATCGATCAACGCTTGGCGCCACTGGTCAAACGCGGCTGCGCCTGCACCGCTTCTTCTCAGCGGGCACGTGCCATTCCGGACCTCCATCGTCGGCTACCGTCGCGACAATGACGCTTGAGGAACCACCACTTGTGGTCGACAGATGGCCGCGTTTGGCGGCGGAGCTTGCGACCGCGCTTCGCGAGGCGGACGAGGGCGACCTGGTTGACCAGGTCGACAGTCTCCGGGTGCTCCAGGAGTGCGGTTGCGGCGACGGCTTCTGCCAGAGCTTCTACACGCAACCACCACCGGCCGGCGCCTACGGTCCGGGCCACCGGAACGTCGGTCTCAGCCCACACCGGGCGGGCATGCTCATCCTTGACGTGGTCGATAACATGATCATGTTCGTCGAGGTCATCGACCGCCCGCCGATCGACTGACCAAAGGCTCGTTCTGGTCCGGCCGGAGGGTGCCACAGCGGCACCACGACCACAGATTCCCTCCAGATCGGCCGTACGCATCGTGCGCCCGCACCGCAGCGATGCGTGTCACCGGTCTGATGCTTCGTCGACGCCGTACCGCACCATGACGGGCAAGTCCTCGGTGAGTAGATCGCCTGCGAGGCCACGATCCACGAGTGCGGCCAACGATCGGCCGATCTCGTCTCCCGCCACATCAACCAGGTCCTCATCGTGTGCGGCGCGCCGCAACGCGTCCAACGCGCGCGGGTCATCCCAGTTCGCGAGGTCGACCGCGGCCTGGCACCGGAAATCCGGGTCCTCCGACTGGTCCAGCAGCACCGCGTGCAAGCGCTCAGCGCGCCAGTCCCACCGCAGCCGCCCGGCCGCCCGCAAGCCGGCGCGCAGTTGCCCGGGCGGTCGGTATCCGTGTTCCTCAACGTAATGCAGGATCATCATCGGCGCGGCGAAGATCTCCCCGTCGGGCAGGTAGTAGCGATACTCGCCGTTACCCGCAAAGGCCCCACAGAAGTCACAGTCGTGCCAGCCGAGTGTGACGCTGCCGAGCCGCCGGGAGGTGACCCTGAGGCGCTCGATCTCGGCATCAGTCATCGGCGCAGCGCCACCGCCCCTGCACCCCGTAACGGCGCCCCAGCCACCCGACAGCCCGCATCGCCAGCGGAAAACCGAGGTAGTCGTACCGCGACAGGTCAAGGTACTCCACACCACGATCATCTGACATACAGAAGCGAACGGCAGGTGGTGGTGGTGCCGATTGAACGGCTCCGGAACGAGTGTTTTAGCACCAGGCGCGAGCCGCGCCCGCGGCATCGGCGGCGTTGCCGGTCTCGACGTAGCAAAGCTGAGCAAGCCGGACGCGGCGACGACCGCACTACCGTTGCTCGACATGACGCACGTCGAGATCGAGATCACCGCGGCACTGGTCCGGGATCTGGTACGCGACCAGCACCCCGACCTCGCCGATCGCCCGGTTCGGCCAGGCGCGCGTGGATGGGACAACCAACTGTGGCGCCTCGGTGACGACCTCGCCGTCCGGCTCCCCTGGGCGACCAGGTCCGCCGACGCGCTGCTGCGCAAGGAGTACTCCTGGCTGCCCGCGCTTGCCCCGCGCCTTCCGCTGCCGATCCCCGTCCCGCAGCGATTCGGCGAGCCCTCCGAACGGTTCCCTCGGCCATGGCTCATCACCACCTGGATTCCGGGCACACCCGCCGACCGGGCCCCCGTCACGCGCGCCGCACACGCGGCCGATTCCTTGGCCACGTTCCTGACGGCTCTTCACCAGCCCGCCCCCAGCGGCGCGCCCGCGGGCCGGGACCGGGGCGGGCCACTGGCCGACCGCGCCGACCAGTTCGCCAAGGGGCTCACCTCCGCCACCGAGCAAGGACTGATCCACGACCCGGACGCCGTCCGCGCCGTCTGGCACGACGCGGTCACCGCGCCGCAATGGATGGGCCCGGCGCTATGGCTGCACGCCGACCTGCATCCGGCCAACGTCCTCACCTCCGACGGCACCTTCTGCGGCGTCATCGACTTCGGCGACCTCTGCGCCGGCGACCCGGCATACGACCTCGCCGCCGGGTGGCTCCTGCTACCGGACGACACCGCCGACCACTTCTACGCGGCCTACCAGCCGACCCCGGACACCGCCACCATGCGCCGCGCCCGCGGCTGGGCGATGGCACGCGCCCTCGGCGGCATCCTCATCGGCGACGCCGGCGTCCACGGCCGCCCAGGTGGCAAGCCCACCTGGGGCCCACCCGCCCACGCCGCCCTGCGACGCCTCGTCGCCACAGCCCGCTGACCCGGACGTCGCCACTGCCTCCGACAGACGGCGTGACCAACCCTCCGCACCTCGGCAGAGTCGCTCGTCATGGTTCGGCGGCCGGTGCGTCACCCGCGAGTCAACGCGGAGGGCGCAGGAGAGCGAATCCCTTGCACCTCTTACGGCTTGGCGGCGCTCGCCCCGACCGGGCTGTCGTTGGCCGGAGGCCGACCGGCTAGGAGTGTGGGTCAGTAATGATCGCGCTGGCGGTGGTGTTCATCAGTCGTGACGCAACGGCTCGCCGCTGTTTACGTGGAAGTGTAGGTGTCTGGAGTCCTGGTAGGCACCGAGGTTGGTCAGGACGCGAGCTGCGCCGTGTTCGGCGGTGACCTGTGTCGCGATATCGCGGACGACGGCCAGGACTTGATGGACCTCGGAGATGTCGGCGTCACCCAGGTCCACCAGCGACGGGATATGGCGTTTGGGGACGACGACGATATGGACGGGCCAGAAGGGCCGGGTGTGGTGGAAGGCGAGCACGTGGGCGGTCTCAGCCACGACCTGGATCGGGGTCTTGCCGTTGAGTGCCTGCTCGCAGTAGAAGTCGTCCGTCACCGGGCCGATGGTAGTGGTGTCGCGCCCAGACGGTGATCGCCCGGCGGGCGAGGATGGGGTATGCGCGCTGATGACGGCTTGTTCTCGGTGGCGCCGGTATCCGGGCCGAATACCGCGGTGGACAAGCGGTTCCGGATGTTCGATCCGCATCAGGTCTACCTCTTCGGGCCATCGTGACCTGGTCGCGGCGGCCAGCATCGCTACCCGTACCCCGGGCGGCGGAACCACCACCCCAACAGCCGATCCCGTGTTGCCTGGGGTGGTCACGCACCGTCGAGCCGGCCGGCACCTCCCCGGCGCCGGCCGGTCCCGACGTGACCCCCGCCGCCCACCGGGCGGCGTGAGGGTCGATATGGCCCGCTGTGGCCCGCCCACCCAACCATTGGTGGGAAGTCGCTCGCCTCTACAGCGAGGATCCACAACACCCCACTGGAAACCCGGTGAACGTTAGTGGACACAGCACTAGTCTGCTTGGATGAGTCTCCTCGATGACGTCGCCAGGCGTGACGGTTGGCGATGCTGGGTCTGCGACGAGCCGGTCGACGCCGACATGTCGGTGAACGACCCCCGTGGCCCCAGCGTCGACAGCCGCACCGCCGACAAGAAGGCCAAGGTCGCCGAGCGACTCGCGCACCGTGCCTGCAACACCCGCAAGGGCGCTGTCAAGGTGGTCATCGCCTGGCCGGATCATCTGCACGTCGTGGAGCCCGCGCCACTGATCACCGTCGCCGAGCGACTCGAACGCAAGGGTGGCCGCGAGCTGGTCGCCCGCTGTCCGAGCAGGAAGGACGCCCAAGAGGCGGCAGACTGGCTGGTCGACCGGTTCTCCCGGCTGGTGCCCGGACTGCCGGTGACCGCAAGCGTCGACGCGGGCGGCGGACAGTACCTCGTCGCCCTGGCCACCGGCCGCCGCTGACCGGTCGCCCTGGGCCGGCGGGCCGCCGACCCAGGGCAGCCGGACCCGAGCCGTCACCAGCGCTGCGGCACCACCCACGACATCCCCCGCCGCTCACGGTGCCTCGACGGCAGCGAGCGGCTCGAGCGTTCTCAGCGGACGATCAGCACATCTGACCTTCGTCGACGCCCGGCCACGGGTGAGGCGATGCGCCCGGCAGCTATCCGAACGCATCGACATCGGCAGGGTCACGTACCGACCTTCCCCAGCGGGTGGCGTCGGCGGCGATCAGATTTTTTTGATCAGAAGGGGGGCGCGTCCTCGCCCATCAACGCCAGCACGACGCCTCCCTTCCCGCTCTTGAGGCCCTGGACCACGACCTTGCCGGTGCTGCCGTCGGGCAGCTCCAACGTAAAGGTCTTCCCGACGGCATTCTTGGGGCCATTGCCGGCGCTGTTGGCGGGTCGGAAATCGCCTGCCCACGGCGGGGTCCCACCCTTGCGGGCGGGCTCGGCGAAGAGCGCGGCGGTGCCGGGGGTCCTGGTGCCGTCGGAGGAAAGAAGCACTGAGGCGCTGCGATAGGTAGCCATATACGCCAAGGCTATACCGGATTGCGCTCGTTCGCGCCACGACAACTGCCCCGTAACGCGAACGGCCGCGGAAAGCGACCTTGACTGCTCCCGCCCTGGGCTGGCCGTGCGTCGGCCGCGGCCCGGGCTGGACCCCGGTCGCCGAACCTGCCGCTTCGGCGGCCGGCGGCCGCCGGCTCGGCCGACGTCCCGCCACCGTGTCCGCACCTGCCCGCACCAGGCCCGGACGCCTCGCAGATTGTCGGTGCACGATCGGCGGCACGAGCGAGCGTTTGCGTACGGCTGGATTGGTTGGTGACGTGGATCCTCTCGGACCCCAGGGTCCTATGGTCCAGCCAGGGCTTCTCCGTCTTCTCAACTGGTGCAGGAAGCGCGGCCACGATGATCATGGCGACCAGGATTCTAGGACCACGGTGGGCGGCCGGGACACCGGTCGGGCTCGGCCCGGCCCAGTCGTCGCTGCACCCTGCGGGATCGGTCACGTCGATGAGAGACGGATCGGCGATGGCGCGTACGACGAAGTAGAGACCGATGACCAAGCCGACGACCGACAGAACCCTCTTCGCGACGGGGTCCGCCCAGCGGAGGGGCATGTCGACTGCATAGGCCGGGTCATGGATGTTCGACCCAACTCAGTCGCCTCGTGATGTGGATCCCGGAACTCTCACTCACCGACAGGACCGTGTTGTACGCGGCAGATGAGCGCACATGATCATGAAGGTGCCGACTACGGCGAGTTCGAGGGCTTGGCCTTCTGCGGGTAGATCGTCTCGTGACGGGCCAGCATGGCGACAAACTCGGCGATCTTCCGCTCGCGGGTCTGCGCCCGTTTGACGGCATTGACGCGGTGGATGAGAGCGAACCGGTTGGTCTTGGTGAGTACGTCGAACATGGCCTGAGCAGCGGGGTCGGCGGCGATGGCGGCGAGCAGGTCGGCCGGTACCTCGGCTTCCGACGGCGGGGCGTAGGCGGCCGCCCACCGCCCGTCCGCCTTCGCGGCTGCCACGGCCGCGCGGCCCGGGGGCAGCATCCGCCCCTGCTCCTCCAGCCGGGCCACGTGCGCGACGTTGCGTTGTGACCAGGAACTGCGGGGCCTGCGCGGGGTGAACCGGATCCAGGAACTCTCCTGATCCCGTTTGCGGGCCTGCCCGTCGATCCAGCCGAAACACAGGGCCTCGTCGACCGCCTGCTGCCAGGTCAACGTCGTGACCGTGCCGCCCTTCCTGGTCAGGGCGAGCCAGACGCCGGGCGACGTGGCGTGGTTGGCCGACAACCACGCACGCAGCGCGTCGGCGTCCGCGACGACCAACTCATCCAGTTCACTCGTCATGACGGCAGGCTATCGCCGCGCCATGGCCGCAGCCTCTTCCGGTTGGGCCGCCCGGCTCGTCGGGCCGCCGGCACGCCGGTCGCTCGGCGGACCGCCGGGGGCAGGACCTCGACGCTCGGACGGTCTCGACGCCGGCCCGGTAGCCGAGCCGCTCGGGTGATGCTGCAGGGCTGTGACGCACGGAAACGTCCGGTCGGCGGCACGAGCGGAAGCCTCAGGGAAGCCGCTCGGTGAGCGCTTCAGCGGGGTGCACGTCTGGCCTCGACGAGGGTCCGAGTCGAGTGGGCCACGAAGGCGCCGTGGTGGCGGATGTGGGCGTCCAGTCGCTCGAGGGTGTCCCGGTACCGCTCCACCGTGAAGTCGGGCACCCACCACACGCACTTGCGCAGGGTGTAGACGACCGCGCCGATGTCGAAGAACTCCATCCGGCAACGAGCGGTGCGCAGGTCCACGATCTCGAGCGCGGCCGCCCGCGCGGCCGCGGCCTCACGATCGGGGTGACGGCCAAGCCGCTCCCGCGGCAGCGGGCCGAGGAAGAACTCGATGAGCTCGAACGCGGATGCCGGTCCGACGTGCTGGGCGAGGTACGTGCCGTCATCGGTGAGCACGCGGGCGATCTCGTTCCAGTCGGGGTCCACTGGATGACGGCTCGTCACCAGATCGAAGCTGGCATCGGGGAAGGGCAGGGGCCGGCCTTGCTCGACGGGCACGACCTCGACACCGCGGGGCGACAACGTGCGACGGGCGCGCTCGGCGTTCGGGCGCCAGCCTTCGGTGACGACCATTCTCGGCGGTAGGTGCGGCACCTCGGCGATGATCTCGCCGCCACCGGTGTCGATGTCCAAGGCCGAGGTGACGTGGGGCAGGCGCGATGCGATCAACCGTGAGTACCCCCACGGCGGCCGTTCTTCCGTTGCCCGGCCTTCAAGCCAGTCGAAGTCCCAGCCGGACACGTCCACTGCGGCGGCCTCATCGACCAGGTCACTGAACGTACGCACACCGAGCATCCTGCCGGTGCCGTCAACTGGTTTGCGTGGCCACGTCGCGTCCGCTCATCGGCACGACCACGCACCGCCGCCCATGGGCAGCGGCTCCGCTCCGTGACGCGCGTCGGCGGCATGTGCGTGCGTTACCGCCAGAGGTCGGGCGGCTTCATCGTCGATAGTCTGTGTTCGTGGTCGAGACGCCGGGGATGCGTTGGGGCGGGAAGGCCGCGCGGCGGTTGGCGAGGCTGGGCTCGGTCCGGATCGGCCCGGGCCTGACCGGCGAGGAGTTGACCCGGGTCGAGGAGCAGTTCGGGTTCGAGTTCGCTGATGATCACCGCTCGTTCCTTGCGGCGGGGTTGCCGGCGGGCGGCGCCTGGCCGGACTGGCGCTACGGCGATCCGGACGGCTTGCGGCGCTGGCTCGCGCTGCCGGGGAAGGGCGTGTTGGAGGCGGTCAGGTTCAGGGGCTACTGGGCTTCGAGTTGGGGCGATCGCCCGCACGGCGTGGCCGATGCCGAAGCCGCTGCGGCCGACCACCTCGCGGCGGTGCCCTGGCTGGTTCCGATCTTTGGCGGTCGGTACCTGCCCGCCGGTCGGGGGACCTACGGGCATCCGGTGTTGTCCGTGTACGGGCCCGACATCATCTGTTGGGCGCCAAACCTGGCCGACTATGTACCGCAGGAGTTTGGCGAGGGCGGTGCCGGCAAGAGGTACTCGTACGAGGGCTGGGAGATGTCGGCGAGCGCGGAATTCTGGGCGGAGTACCTGGCGTGGTCGGCTGCCGAACCGTAATCCACGAGGATTCGGCGGGCTCCAGCGCTGCGCCGACCGCGCACATTTCGACATGAGCGCGCGTCGCGGGAGGTCCGGATGCCGTCCGGCCTCCGGCGCCTCTTGGTGTCGCTGGTCGGATACCTTCAACGGCTCCCGGACCAAAGGATCCGTCGGTCCTCCGATCGTGTCGGGCGCGAGAGCCGGACCATGTCGTCGACGATGTCGGCCGGCTCCGTCACCTGGAACAGGTCGACCGGCGGCGGGCCGGCCAGATGGGCGACGTTGATCACCCACTTCTGGTACTGCCACTCGCAGTTGCCCCAGTCCTCCCAAAGCCGGAAGTTGAGGCGCCAACGCCCCCACTGGCCGACCGGCAGGCGGAGCGCCGTGTCATTCGGGCGCGGCGGGAAGACAGTGAAGCACTGACACCAGACACTGGTGTCGCCGGCCACCACGAGCTGCCCAGCCACCATCTCCAACTGCACGCCAGCCGAGCTGATCGGCCCGGCTTCCGGCAAAGTGAGCCTGGCCGCCGTCTGTCGCACCGCGAAGTCGTCCTCCTCACGGGCAACGACCTGGTGGACAAGCACCTCGGCCCGGCCCTCGGGTGGTGGCAGCTGGACTGCCTTGACGGCCGCGTTGCGTCGCGCCACCCTTCGCGCACCTCGCGACCGCTTCACGCGTTCCTCAGGGGCGGCCGGGTCACCAGGAGGCAGCCGGAACATCTCCGCTACGGCGTTACGCCGTACGGCCCCGGGTGCGCCTCGCGACCGCTTGGTCCATGCCGTCAGCACCCGTTGGACCACGATCATCAGCCGACTCTCACAAATCCTGTCAGGACGGTCAAGCGAGATGCGTCGAGGGATCTCAGTCAAGGATCGGCTGAACGGGCCTGCTGTCGGGCAGACCGACGCGCGCGGACCCCCGGCTACGCCGCGCTGGTCCTCGCCTGCGAAGCCGGCGCTGCCCGAGGGCCGCCCAGGCTCCCAGATCAGCGTCGCGGGGGCGTCGGGCTCAGCGCGCGGACACCTCGGCTCTCGCGCGGGAGCCCCACGCCGTTGGGCATGATGTCGTCGTGTCGGACACGGGGGCGGCCACGGCCGCAACGGTGCGGCCGGTGCGGCGGTACGGCTGGATCGGCCTACTGGCGGCCTGGCTCGGGGTGGCGTGGGTCGAGATGGCAGACCTGCCCAACGCCTCACTGCTGCTGTTCGTCGTTCCCCCGTTCGAGCTCGCAGTGTGGCTCATCGCCCTGACGCTGACGGTGCGACTAGCGCGCCGTGCCGCCCCCGCAGGCGCTTCGGCGGCGCTCGCCACCGCCGTGCTGCTCGTCGGTGTCTGCGCGTGGTTCACCAACTGGGGGCTGTTCCACCCCGCGTCGTACTGGGCCTCGCACCGCTGGGCGTTCAACGCGGTGGCCGACGGTGTCCAGGAGGGGCGAATCGGGACCTCCCGCGAGTACTACGGCCAGCGCCTCCCTCTGCACCTTCGGGACCTGTCCACCAACGGCCGGGCGGCGGTCGTCGGCCGCCAGGACGACAAGCCGGTGGTGTTCCTGCCGCAGTGGATCGGCGTCCCGGACGACGCCGGCGGATACGTCTACCTCGACGCACCACCTCGGCCGGACCTGGTTGTAGACCTTTTCGGCGAGCCCGTCCGGGTCGCCGGCGGACAGCACCTCGGCGACGGCTGGTGGTACGTCCTGCCGGGCGGCTGACGAAACAGCGTCGAGCCGAAAGATCACAATCCATACGCCACAGGAGGCCCGGGCAAGACACGCACGCGTGCCTCGGTCCAGCCGGTATGTATGCCGCAGAAGGCGGGAACTCATTCGGCCCGTGCGACGTGCAACACGTCGTCACCGTGGGCATAGATCTCCACGCCGGCCCGGCGTGGCGGACACCGCGTACTGGCAGCGGCTGACGAACAACCGCGCTCAATCGGTCACAGATGCCGGACTTCGAAGATCCTGCGCCGCGCTTCGCGAAAACGATTCCGGTCGCAGCAGAAACAACAATTGCGAGGCTCCCACATTAATGTATATCGCGACGGAGGGCTTGCCGCAAGACCCGGGTCTTGCCGCAGAATCGTCGGCCGGACCCGAGAACGGACGAGGAATTGGGGCATGCCATGCGTGTGTTGTTGTCGACCCACCGAAGGCGCAGTGACGTCGAGCCGCCGGTGGCATTCGGGGTGCGATCGCGGCCGATCGGCACGGAGATGCGGGCGTGCGGATCGCCCGAACGGGCGGAGCGGCCGGCCGACAGTCAGAGCGGGCGGCAAGGAGAGTTGAGGACGCCCCCAGCAGATTCGACCGGGCTCGAGACGCCGGTGATCCGCCCGGCCGGTGGGATGCGACGCAGGACGGCCGCCTCGGAGGTGTCGCGATGATCGAGCAGTACGTGCTCGGTCTCCGGGAGGTCGACGAGACGCATGTCGCGGTCGTTGGCGGCAAGGGCGCACACCTGGGGGCGTTGTCGCGGATCGACGGCATCCGCGTGCCGGTTGGTTTCTGCGTGACGACAGAGGCCTTCCGGCGGATCATGGCCGAAGCGCCGTCGATCGACGATCGGCTCGATCGGTTGTCGCACCTGAACCCGGACGACCAGGGGGCGATCCGGACACTCAGTGCGCAGATCCGCCAGGCCGTCGAAGAGGTCGTTCTCCCCGACGATGTGGCGGCGGCGATCACCCGGGCGCTCACCCAGCTCGGTGAGCGAGCTGGCTACGCCGTCCGATCCAGCGCGACGGCGGAGGACCTGCCGACGGCCTCCTTCGCAGGCCAGCAGGACACGTATCTGAACGTCATCGGGCTGGCGGCGATCCTCCGGCACGTCAGCCGGTGCTGGGCCTCGCTCTTCACCGAGCGGGCCGTGACCTACCGTCAACGCAACGGCATCGACCACCGCACGGTCCACATGGCCGTCGTCGTACAGAAGATGGCCTTCCCGCAGGCGGCCGGCGTCCTGTTCACGGCCGACCCCGTCACGTCCAACCGGAAGGTCGCCTCCGTGGAGGCCAGCTTCGGCCTCGGCGAGGCGCTGGTCTCCGGGCTGGTGAACGCGGACGCCTACAGCGTGCGGGACGGCGCGATCATCGGCAGGGCGATCGCCACCAAGCGGCTTGCCGTCCACGCCCGGCCAACCGGCGGGACGACGAAGCAGGCGATCGAGCCGGAGCGGCAGGAGCAGCCGGCGCTGACGGATGCACAGGTCGTGCGGCTGGTGCAGCTGGGCCGGCGGATCGAAGCCCACTTCGGCCAGCCCCAGGACATCGAATGGTGCCTCGTCGAGGATGACTTCCAGATCGTGCAGAGCCGGCCGGTCACCACGCTGTTCCCCGTCCCCGAGGCTGGCGATGGAGAGAACCACGTCTACGTCTCCGTCGGCCACCAGCAGATGATGACGGACGCCATGAAGCCCCTGGGGCTCTCCATGTGGCAGCTGACGGCCCTGGCGCCGATGCACGCCGCCGGCGGGAGGCTGTTCGTCGACGTCACCCGGGCCCTGGCATCGCCTTCGAGCCGCGCCGGCCTGCTGAGGCTCCTGGGAAGATCCGATCCGCTGATCAGGGACGCGCTGGAGAGCGTCATCGACCGCGGCGACTTCATTCCGTCGCTGCCCGACCAGGGTCCGGCAGGGCCGCCCGCTGACAACGCGCCCGCCCCGATCGAGACCGACCCGGCGATCGTCACCGACCTGATCGAACGCAGCCAGGCCTCCATCGCCGCCCTGCAGCACGACATCGCGACGACATCCGGGCCGGCGCGGTTCGACTTCCTCCTGGCGGCCTTCCAGGAGCACAGGCGGCTCCTGGCCGATCCACGGAGCATGCAGGTGATCACGGCGGGGATGGAGGCCTCGTGGTGGCTCAATGAGCAACTGCAGGCGTGGCTGGGCGAGAAGAACGCGGCCGACACGCTCACGTTGTCCGCGCCCCACAACGTCACGTCGGAGATGGGGCTGGCTCTCCTGGACGTCGCCGACGTCATCCGCCCGCATCCGGAGGTGGTGGCCTTTCTGCAGGAGGTCGAGGACGAGGGCTTCCTGGACGAGCTGAGCAGGCTCCCGGGCGGCCAGGAAGCGCGAGACGCCATCCGGGCCTATCTCGACAGGTACGGCATGCGCTGCGTCGGCGAGATCGACATCACGAGACCGCGCTGGAGCGAACGCCCCGCCACGCTCGTGCCCGTCATCCTCGACCACGTCAGAAACTTCGCGCCGGGCGCTCGCAAGCAGCGCTTCGAGCGAGGGCGCCAGCAGGCGGAACAGAAGGAACAGGAGGTTCTGGAGCGCTTGCGGACCCTGCCGGACGGGGAGCGGAAGGCGGAGGAGACGAAGCGGATGATCGACCGGGTCCGTACCTTCATCGGGTACCGGGAGTATCCGAAGTACGCCATCGTCAGTCGCTACTTCGTCTACAAACGGGCCCTGCTGGAAGAGGCCGAGCGCCTCGTGCGGGCCAACGTGCTTCCGGAGAAGGAAGACATCTTCTACCTCACGTTCCAGGAGCTGCACGATGTCGTGCGCACGAACAAGGTGGACGACCAGCTCATCCACCGGCGGAAGGACGCGTTCAGGTCGTACCGGACGCTCACACCGCCCCGGGTGCTCACGTCGGAAGGTGAGGGAATCGCCGGCGCGTACCGACGCGACGATGTGCCGACCGGGGCGCTGGTCGGCCTCCCGGTCTCCGGCGGGATCGTCGAGGGGCGAGCTCGCGTCGTCCTGGACCTGGCCAAGGCCGATCTCGAACCAGGCGACATCCTGGTCACCGCCTACACCGACCCGAGCTGGTCACCCCTGTTCGTCGCGATCGAGGGACTGGTGACGGAGGTGGGCGGCCTCATGACCCACGGGGCGGTGATCGCCCGGGAGTACGGCCTGCCCGCCCTCGTCGGCGTGGAGCATGCAACCAAGCTGATCCGGGATGGGCAGCGAATTCGCGTGCACGCAACCGACGGGTACGTCGAAATCCTGCCTTGACTGACGCCGGCCGAGAAGTCTACTCGTAGCGTTCGGCCCCAAACAATGTCATACTCCCCCACCAGCCGGCATAGACAGCAGCTGAAGTCCGTTTGAACGCGGTTGAGCACTCGCGTGAAGCAGGACGCTGCACCAATTCTGACCTGCGGTAATGAGGAGCCGCAGTTGGGGTTCGGGTGCAGTTGAGCGCCGTTGCGTGCTGTTGGTTGCTTGTCAACGCCGTCCAGACTCGACTACGGTGCGACGCTCCGCATCCAGTCCGAGTCGCGCGGCTGAGGCATCCGGACCAGCATTTGCCGAATCCTCGGATCGGAACCGACGCAATTGGCGACGGCACTCCGACCGCACGCAATGGCCAGCGGTGCCACGTCATCACCGTTGCCTGAACCGACCGGTCGACGGCGCCCGCCGCAGTGTCGCCCGGCGCCCGCCTCCATGGCTGAGCGCCGGGCAGAATAATCGCTGAACACCCGACGCCCTCCCCTCGACGCGCTGCCACGTGCCGTTGACGCCCCGCCCGCCGGCCGTCGACGGCACACCCCTCGCCGCCGAGGCCCGCGGTGGGACGCCTGTTCCTGAGGCACGTCGTAGCACCTCGCCCCCGGCCGGCCCAAACGTCCACACAAGCCATGGTCTGGATGGTGCTGATGGGGATAGACCTGTTCCGGTTACGCTTCGAGGCGCGATGGGCGGTGTGGCCGAGCGTTTCGGCGTGCCGAAGCCCTCCTCGTGGCTCGGTCAGGCCTTCTCGAAGGTGATGCCCCGCCGGCCGACCGACACCTGCTTCTCCACCACGCTGCCTTCCGCGGTGGTGTACCAGCAGAAGAACGGCGTCGTGCCGAAGGGGAACACTGCCTGGTCGGGCATCGCGGCGTCGCACATCGCGGTGCCGAGCCGGGCGTTGTCGTTGACTGCTTTGCTGTTCCACAGCCAGCCCACGTTCGTCCGGGACAGCACGCCGACCGAGGCGATGGCGGACCAGGTCAGGTATCGGTCGGCGATCGACGCGGTCACGTCCATCGGCACCGCGAGGTCGTCGAACTTCACCGTGCACTTCGCCTTCACGTTGCCGGTGATGAACTTCTTGTCGCAGGTCACAGACGTGTGCGCGGGCGCGCCGGCCTGGTTTAGCACCTGTTGTTGCAGCTCACGCATGATCTTCGCGTGCGGTGTACCGGGGGCGCCGTAGTCCGTGGGCGCGGCGGGGCCGTCGGCGGTGTACGGGTGGGCGCTCGACACCAGCAGCCCGGGCCGGGGCGGCGCGGCCGGCGACGAGGAAGGCGCGGTCGCGGTCGTGTCGGGACCCGAGCAGGCGGCGAGGGCAAGTAGCAGCAACGGTCCGAGGCTCACACGAAAAGGGCGCATCTGGTCAGAGTATCGACGAACACCACCATGCCCGGCGAGGCCGACCGCAGCGGGCCTACGGCCTTCCGTGGCACCCAGCTGGTCCGGTCAGCGGCGGATCCCCCGGGTGTTCTGTCACGGCGCACCGGACGGTTCGGCGATGTAGGCCCGTGGCGGTGGCGCATCACGCCGGAATAGAGAGACCTGGCTTCGGATGGTGACGGCCGCGTCGGTGGTTGGCGCACCTTCTCGGCGGCCACCTATCTACTGGTGGTACGACCGCAGCCCGGACAGGCTTGACCGAAGGCTGACCTTGTCGGGTCACCATCCCGGTGAACGTTCGTGGTCAGCCCACGAGGGGGGGGTGTCCCTATGGGTTTCGTCAAGCGGGGACGGGGCTGGTCGGGCGTGGCTGGTAAGGGATCTTGTCGCGGAGCATGGCGAACAGGACGTC
>NZ_JBFABB010000138.1:0-17016 GCF_040640035.1 Micromonospora sp. NPDC023633
GACGGGGCTCTGCTGGACCAGACCGTGTTCGCGCAGGCCGGTCTTTTCGCGGTGGAGGTGGCGTTGTGGGAGCTGCTTGCGTCGTGGGGTGTGCGTGCGGACTACCTCGCGGGTCATTCGATCGGTGAGGTGACGGCGGCGTATGTGGCGGGGATGTTGTCCCTGGCGGATGCGTGTGTCCTGGTTTCGGCGCGTGGCAGGTTGATGCAGGCGTTGCCGTCCGGTGGGGTGATGGCGGCGGTCGGCGCTGCCGAGGATGCGGTGCGGGAGGTCATCGAGGCGTCGGGTGCGGCGGTGGACGTGGCGGCGGTGAATGGTCCGGCGTCGGTGGTGGTGTCGGGTGCGGCGGGTGAGGTCGCGTCGGTGGTGGCGGTCTGTCGTGAGCGGGGGTGGCGGACGAAGGAACTCTCGGTCAGCCACGCGTTCCACTCGCGGTTGATGGAGCCGATGTTGGATGAGTTCCGGTCGGTGGTGGCGGGGCTGGATTGGCAGCCGCCGAGGATCCCGATCGTGTCGAACGTGACCGGCGCGGTCGCGGAGGCGCAGGAGATCACCGATCCGGGCTACTGGGTGCGGCACGTGCGGCAGCCGGTGCGCTTCGCCGACGCGGTGCGGACCCTGCACCAGCAGGACGTGACGCAGTTCCTGGAGGTGGGCCCCGACGCCGTACTGACCGCGATGGCGCAGGACTGCGTCGAGGAGGCCGGCGACGTCCGGTTCACCGCCACGCTGCGTGCCGGCCATTCCGAGGCCGCCACGCTGCGCACCGCCCTGGCCGAGCGGTACGTCACCGGCGGCCACGTCGACTGGGCCGGATACCTCACCGGCGCCGGAGCCCGGCCCCGCACGGTCGCCCTGCCCACGTACGCCTTCGACCACCAGCGCTACTGGCTCAACGCCACCACCACGGGCGGCGTGGGGGCACCCGGGCTCGGCGTCCGACCCGTCGACCACGCGCTGCTCGGCGCCGCCGTACAGGTGGCCGACGACGACGTACGGGTCTTCGGCACCGAACTCTCCGCGCGGACCCACCCGTGGCTCGCCGAACACGTCGTCTGGGACTCCGTGGTGGTGCCCGGCGCCGCCCTGGTCGAGATGGTCCTGCACGCGGGCGCGCAGGTCGGCTGCGACGCGCTGGACGAGCTGACCCTGGAGGCGCCGCTGGCGCTCGCCGAGCAGGACGCCCGGGCGGTGCAGGTCAAGCTGGGCACGGCGGACGAGGAGGGACGCCGGCCGGTCACCATCCACTCCCGGGCCGCCGCCGACCCGGACGGGGAGTGGGACCGCCACGCGACGGGCGTCCTCTCACCCGCCGCACCGCGGCCCGACGGGCCCGAGCCGTCGCCCTGGCCGCCCACGGCCGCCGCCGTCGTCGGGGTCGACGCGATCTACACCGAACTGTCCCGGCTGGGCGTCGAGTACGGCCCGCTCTTCCGTGGCCTGCGCGCGGTCTGGCGTACCGACGACGAGGTCTGCGCCGAGGTGGCGGTGCCCGACGGCACCGAGGTCACCGGCTTCGGCATCCACCCCGCGCTGCTGGACGCGGCGCTGCACGTCGTCGGCCTGGTCGACGAGGACGGGGAGGCGTCCGGCGTACGGCTGCCCTTCGCCTGGACCGGCGTCACCCTCTCGGCGGTCGGCGCGACCGCGCTGCGGGTCCGCGCCCGGCGCAGCGGCGGCGGGGTCACCCTGACGCTGGCCGACCCGGCCGGCGCCCCCGTCGCCCGGATCGCCTCACTGGTCTCCCGTCCGGTGACCGCCGACCAGGTACGCGGCGCCGGCGCGGGCGTCGACTCGCTGTTCGACGTCGCCTGGCAGAGCGTGCCGGTGGGCACCCCGGCGACCGGGCGCGCGGTGCTCCTCGGCGACGCCCCGTCCGACCTGTCCGGCCTCACCCGGTACGGGCTCACCGAGCTGGCCGAGGCAATCGACGTCGGCCTGCTCGACCAGGAGCTGGTGCTGCTCGCCGCGTACGCCGACGACGAGCACGCCCCGGTCCCCGCCGCGACCCGCGCCCGGCTCGCCGCAGTGCTGACCGCCGTGCAGGGCTGGCTCGCCGACGACCGGCTGGCAGAGCGGCGGCTGGTCGTGCTGACCCGGGGGGCAGTCCCCGCCGGCGACGGCGGCCAGAGGACCGACCTGCCCGGCGCCGCGGTCTGGGGCCTACTGCGCTCGGCCCAGGCGGAGCACCCCGACCGCTTCGTGCTGGTCGACCTCGACGAGGCGCGGCGACCGGAGCCCGGCACGGTGGACCTGGTGGCCCGCGCGGTCGCCACCGGCGAACCCCAACTGGCGGTCCGGGACGATCGGGTGCTGGCACCCCGGCTCACGCCCGCCGTCCTCGACCCGGCGCTGGGCGCCGAACTCGACCCCGACGGGACGGTCCTGGTCACCGGCGCCACCGGGGCCCTCGGCGGCCTGCTGGCCCGGCACCTGGTCAGCGCCCACAAGGCGCGCCGTCTGCTGCTCGTCAGCCGGCGGGGCGCCGACGCCCCCGGCGCGGCGGAGCTGCTGACCGAGCTGACCGCCCTGGGCGCGCAGGCCCGGCTGGTGGCCGGCGACGTGGCGGACCGCGACTCCCTCGCCGCCCTGCTGGCCGACGTCCCCGCCGAGCACCCGCTCACCGGCGTGGTCCACGCCGCCGGCGTCCTCGACGACGCGGTGATCTCGGCGCTGACCCCCGAACGGACGTCCGCCGTGCTCTCCGCCAAGGCCGACGCGGCCTGGCACCTGCACGAGCTGACCCGAGGGCGGAACCTGTCGATGTTCGTCCTCTTCTCGTCGGTCGCCGGCGTCCTCGGCGGCCCCGGGCAGGGCAACTACGCCGCCGCGAACACGTTCCTGGACGGTCTCGCCCACCACCGGCGCGCCTCGGGCCTCGCCGCCACCTCCCTGGCCTGGGGCCTCTGGGCCGCGGAGAGCGGAATGACCGGCGCCCTCGACGCCGCCCAGCGGCAACGGATGAGCCGCAACGGCCTCAGCCCGCTCGACACCGGCCAGGCGCTGCACCTCTTCGACGCCAGCCTGCGCGGCGGTCGCCCCCATCTGGTGCCGGCGCTGCTCGACCCCGCCGCGCTGCGCCGCCAGGCCGACGCCGGCCAGCTCCCGGCGCCGCTGCGCGGCCTGGTCCGGGCCCGGCGGCGCGTCGTCGACGGCGGCGGCGACGGCGGGCCGTCCTTCGCGCAACGCCTGGCCGGCACGCCCGAGGCCGAGCGCGGCCGGCTGGTGGAGGACCTGGTCAAGGCGCAGGTCATCGAGGTGCTCGGCTACCCGCCCGCCACCGTCGTCCCGTCCGGGCAGACGTTCACCGGCCTCGGCTTCGACTCGCTGACCGCGGTGGAGCTGCGCAACCGGCTGACCGCCGTCACCGGGATCCGGCTGCCGGCGAGCCTGATCTTCGACTGCCCCACGCCCGCCGCCCTCGCCGACTTCCTGCTGCTCGACGCCGCCCCGCCGGCGCCCGCGTCGAGCCTGCTGGCCGAGCTGGACCGGCTGGAGGCCGCGTTCGCCGCGACCGGGCCGGAAGAGCTGGAACGACTGGCCGGCGACGACGAGACGCGGACCGCCGTGGCGGTCCGACTCCGGGCGCTGGTCACCAGGTGGAGCGACGCCACCGACCGGCCGGCCGACGTCAGCCAGGCCCTCGACGAGGCCTCGGACGACGAGCTGTTCGACTTCATCGACCAGAAGTTCGGCCGATCCTGACCACGAGTCCGCCGCTTGCCCCTTAGCGACAGGTGATCAACCCGATGGCGAACGAAGCCAAGCTCCGCGAGTACCTCAAGCGCGTCACCGCTGATCTGCACGAGACCAGCGAACGCCTGAGGGCCGTCGACGAGCAGAACCACGAGCCGATCGCGATCGTGGGGATGGGCTGCCGCTACCCGGGCGGGGTGCGGACCCCCGAGGCGCTGTGGCGGCTGGTCGAGTCCGGCGTCGACGCCGTCACGCCGTTCCCGGCGGACCGGGGCTGGGACGTGGAGAACCTCTACGACCCTGACCCGGACGCCCACGGCAAGTCGTACACCCGCGAGGGCGGCTTCCTGCACGACGCCGGCGAGTTCGACGGAGGGTTCTTCGGCATCTCCCCCCGCGAGGCGCTGGCGATGGACCCGCAGCAGCGGCTGCTGCTGGAGGTCGCCTGGGAGGCGGTGGAACGGGCCGGCATCGCCGCCGACTCGCTCAAGGGCAGCCGGACGGGCGTCTTCACCGGCGTCATGTACCACGACTACGTCTCCCGGCTCAACGGCGTGCCGGAGGAGGTCGAGGCGTTCGTCGGCACCGGCAACCACGGCAGCGTCGTCTCCGGCCGGATCGCGTACACCTTCGGGTTCGAGGGCCCGGCGGTGACCGTCGACACCGCCTGCTCGTCCTCGCTGGTGGCGCTGCACCTCGCCGTGCAGGCCCTGCGCTCCGGCGAGTGCACGCTCGCGCTGGCCGGCGGCGTCACCGTCATGTCCAGCCCCGACACGTTCATCGGCTTCAGCCGCCAGCGCGGCCTCTCCCCGGACGGGCGGTGCAAGTCCTTCGCCGCCGCCGCCGACGGCACCGGCTGGAGCGAGGGCGCCGGGCTGCTGCTGCTGGAACGGCTCTCCGACGCCCAGCGCAACGGCCACCCGGTGCTCGCCGTGGTGCGCGGCACCGCCGTCAACCAGGACGGCGCCTCGAACGGGCTCACCGCGCCGCACGGCCCGTCGCAGCAGCGGGTGATCCGCCAGGCGCTGGCCAACGCCCGGCTCTCCCCGGCCGACGTGGACGCGGTGGAGGCCCACGGCACCGGCACCCGCCTCGGCGACCCCATCGAGGCGCAGGCGCTGCTCGCCACCTACGGCCGGGACCGGGCCGCAGACCAGCCCCTGTGGCTCGGCTCGATCAAGTCCAACCTCGGGCACACGCAGGCCGCGGCCGGCGTCGCCGGCGTGATCAAGATGGTCATGGCGATGCGCCACGGCGTCCTGCCGCGGACCCTGCACGTCGACGAGCCGTCCCCGCACGTCGACTGGTCGGCCGGCGCGGTGGACCTGCTCCGCGAGCCGCGCCCGTGGCCGCGCGGGTCCCGGCCCATGCGGGCCGGCGTCTCCTCCTTCGGCGTCAGCGGCACCAACGCCCACGTCATCGTCGAGGCCGCCCCGCCCGTGCCGCAGCCGGCCACCGACACCGACGCGGTGGCCGGGCCCGACCCGCTGCCGTGGGTCGTCTCCGCCCGCAGCGCCGCCGCGCTCGGCGCCCAGGCCGACCGGCTGCGTACCTGGCTCGCCGAGCACCCCGACGTCGCGCCGGCCGCGGTGGGCCGGGCCCTGGCCGCCGGACGGTCGGTCCTGGAACACCGGGCGGTGGTGCTCGGGGCCGACCGGGACGAGCTGCTCGCCGGGCTCGGCGCGCTGGCCGACGGCGTCCCGGCGGCGTCCGTGCGGCGCGGGGTCGCCAGCCCCACCCGGGTCGCCGTGCTCTGCACCGGGCAGGGCGCCCAGCGGATCGGGATGGGCCGGCAGTCGTACGCCGCGTTCCCGGTCTTCGCCGCGGCGTTCGACGCCGCCTGCGCGGAACTGGACCGGCACCTCGACCGGCCCCTGCGCGACGTGCTCGACGGTCCCGCCGAGGTGCTCGACCGCACCGGGTACGCCCAGGCGGCGCTGTTCGCCGTCGAGGTGGCGGCCTACCGGCTCGTCGAGTCCTGGGGCGTCGTGCCGGACTTCGTGACCGGACACTCGGTCGGCGAGGTGGCTGCCGCGCACATCGCCGGCGTGCTGTCGCTGCCGGACGCCGCCCGCCTGGTCGCCGCCCGGGGGGCCCTGATGCAGGCGCTGCCCACCGGCGGCGCGATGGTGTCGATCCGTGCCACCGAGGCGGAGGTGCGCCAGCACCTCGACACCGCCGCCGGGGTGGCCGGCGCCGGGCTGGCCGCCGTCAACGGCCCGGAGTCCGTCGTCGTCTCCGGCGACGAGGACGCGGTGCTGGCGGTCGCCGAACACTTCGCGGCCCTCGGCCGGAACACCCGGCGGCTGCGGGTCAGCCACGCGTTCCACTCCGCCCGGATGGACCCGATGCTCGACGCGTTCGGCGACGTGCTCGGGCGGCTGACCTTCGCCGCGCCCCGGATCCCGGTGGTCTCCACCGTGACCGGCGCGGTGCTCGACCCCGACGAGGTGCGCTCCCCGGCGTACTGGCTGCGCAACGTCCGCGACACGGTCCGCTTCGACGCGGCCGTGACCACCCTGCGTGAGCTCGGGGTGGGCGCGTACGTCGAGGTGGGGCCGGGCGGGGTGCTCTCCGCGCTGACCCAGGAGATCGTCGGCGCGGACCAGGCGGTCTGCGCCCCGATGCTGCGCGCCGACCACGACGAGGCGGCGACCGCGCTGGCCGCCGCGGCCACCGTCTGGGCCCGGGGCGTGCCGGTGAACTGGGCGGCCCTGTTCGACGGCCCGGCCGTGCCGGTCGACCTGCCGACGTACGCGTTCCAGCGCGAGCGCTACTGGCTGCTGCCCCTGCCGCAGCCCGCCGACGTGACCGCCGCCGGGCTCACCCCGACCGGCCACCCGCTGCTCGGCGCGGTGTTCCGCTCGGCCGACGGCGACGAGGTGACGCTCACCGGCCGGCTGTCGGTGCAGAGCCAGCCCTGGCTGGCCGAGCACGCCGTACGCGACGTGGTGCTCTTCCCCGGGACCGGCTTCGTGGAACTGGCGTTGCGGGCCGGCGCGGAGGTCGGCGCCGACCGGCTCGCCGAGCTGACCCTCCAGGCGCCGCTGGTGCTGCCGGAGACCGGTGGCCTCGACGTGCAGGTCGCCGCCGAACGCACCGGTGGCGAGGCGTGGCAGCTGACGGTCCACGCCCGCCGGTCCGGCACCGACGACCTGTGGGTCCGGCACGCCACCGGCCTGCTCGTCCCGGAGCCGGGGGAGAGCGGGGCCACGCTGGCGGACTGGCCGCCGACCGGTGCCACCGCCCTGGACGTGTCGGAGCTGACCGGGCGGGCGGCGCAGGCCGGGTTCGCCTACGGCCCGGCCTTCCAGGGGCTGCGCGCCGCGTGGCGGCTCGGCGCCGACGTGTACGCCGAGGTGGCGCTGCCCGAGCCGGCGGCCGACGAGGCCGGCGGGTACGGGCTGCACCCGGCGCTGCTCGACGCCGCCGTGCAGGCGGTCGGGCTGGGCATCGTCGACCCCGGCCAGGCCCGGCTGCCGTTCTCCTGGTCGGACGTGACGCTGTCCGCCCACGGCGCGGACACCCTGCGGGTCCGGCTGACCCCCACCGGCGGAGACACGGTGGCCATGCTGGTCGCGGACGCCGCCGGTGAGCCGGTCGCCCGGGTCGGGTCCCTGGTGCTGCGGCCCCTGCCGGCCGGGGAACTCACCTCCGGTGGCTCCCCGTGGCGTCGGTCGCTGTTCCGCCTCGACTGGACCCGGCACGTCGGCGGCGCCGGTGCCCCCGACGGCACGACCTGGGCGGTGCTCGGCGACCGCCCCGCGCCGCTGCCCGCCGGCCTGGCCGCCGTCCGGCACGCCGACCTCGACGCGCTGTGCGACGCCGGCGTGCCCGACGTCGTGCTGTTCCCGGTGGCCGGTGCCGCCGCGACCGACCCCGGCCCGGTCCACGACCTGCTCGCCGAGGTCCTCGGCGTGCTCCAGGGCTGGCTCGCCGCCGAGCGGCACACCGGCGGATCCCGGCTGGTGGTGCTCACCCGCGGCGCCGTCGCCGTGGACGACGACGCGGACGTCACCGACCTGGCCGGCGCCGCCGTGTGGGGCCTGCTCCGCTCGGCGCAGGCCGAGCACCCCGGCCGGTTCCTGATCATCGACGTCGACGACCGGGAGAGCTCCACGTCCGCCCTCGCCGGCCTGCTCTGCACAGACGAGCCGCAGGCGGCGCTGCGCGACGGCGTGGTCCGCGTACCCCGGCTCGTCGCCGTCCCGGAACCCGACGCGCCGGCACCGGCGCTCGACCCGGACGGCACGGTGCTGGTCACCGGCGGCACCGGCGCCCTGGGCGCGCTCCTGGTCCGCCACCTGGTCACCCGGCACGGGGTCCGCCACCTGGTGCTGACCAGCCGGCGCGGGGCCGACGCGGACGGCGCCGCCGACCTGCTCGCCGACCTCGCCGGCCTGGGCGCCACCGCGACGGTCGAGGCGTGCGACGCTGCCGACGCCGACGCCCTCGCCGCGCTGCTGGACCGGATCGACCCGGCGCACCCGCTGACCGGCGTGGTGCACACCGCCGGCGTGCTGGCCGACCGCACCCTGACCTCGCTCACCGCCGAGTCCCTCGGCGAGGTCCTCCGACCGAAGGTGGACGCCGCCGCGCACCTGCACGAGCTGACCGCCGGCGCGGGCCTCGCGCTCTTCGTCACCTACTCCTCGGCGGCGGGCGTGACGGGCAGCCCCGGCCAGGCCAACTACGCGGCGGCCAACGCCTTCCTGGACGCGCTCGCCCACCGGCGGCGGGCCGCGGGCCTCCCGGCGCTCTCCCTGGCCTGGGGGCCGTGGGTCGAGTCGGGCGGCGGCATGACCGCCGGCCTCGACCGGGCCGACACCGACCGGTTGGCTCGCGCGGGCGTCCGCCCGATCCCGGAGGCGGACGGCCTCGCGCTCTTCGACGCCGCCCTGCTGACCGGCCTGCCCGCGACGGTGCCGATGGCGTTGGACGGCCCGGCGCTGCGCGCCCAGGCCGAGGCGGGCACCCTGCCGTCGGTCCTGCGCGGCCTGGTCCGCGCGCCCCGGCGCCGCGCCGCGCGGTCCGGGCCGGCGGAGACCGCCGCCCTGACCGAACGGCTCGCCGGGCTCGACCGCGAGGAGCGCGCCGCGGCCCTGCTGCGGCTCGTCCTCGACCAGGTCGCGGCGGTGCTGGGGTACGCCGACGCCGCCGCCGTCGAGGCCGGACGCCCGTTCACCGAGCTGGGCTTCGACTCGCTGACCGCCGTCGAGCTGCGCAACCGGCTGGGCGCGGTGACCGGCCTGCGCCTGCCGGCGACCCTGGTCTTCGACCACCCGACCCCGCTCGCCCTGGCCAACCACCTGGACGCCGAGACCGGCGCCGACGCCGCTCCGCTGCCGGCCCCGGTCGCCGCCGTCGCGGCGCTCGACGAGCCGATCGCGATCGTCGGCATGAGCTGCCGCTACCCCGGCGGCGTACGCTCCCCGGAGCAGCTGTGGGACCTCCTCGTGTCCGGCGGGGACGGCATCACCGGCTTCCCCGCCGACCGGGGGTGGGACGTCGACGACCTGTACGACCCGTCCGGCGCGCGCAGGGGCAGCAGCTACGCCCGCGAGGGCGGCTTCTTGGCCGACGCCGGCGACTTCGACGCCACCCTGTTCAAGATCTCGCCGCACGAGGCCCTCGCCATGGACCCGCAGCAACGACTGCTGCTGGAGACCTCGTGGGAGGCGATCGAGGACGCCCGGATCGACCCGCTCGCGCTGCGGGGCCGCCCGGTCGGCGTGTTCGCCGGCATGATGTACCACAATCACGCCGCCGGGCTGGCCGACGTTCCGGAGGCCCTCGACGGCTACCTCGGCGTCGGCACGGCCAGCAGCGTGCTGTCGGGCCGGGTGGCGTACTCGTTCGGCTTCGAGGGGCCGGCGGTCACGGTGGACACGGCGTGTTCGTCGTCGCTGGTGGCGTTGCACCTGGCGGTGCAGGCGCTGCGGTCGGGCGAGTGTGACCTGGCGCTGGCCGGTGGCGTCACCGTGATGGCGACGCCCGAGACGTTCATCGACTTCTCCCGCCAGCGGGGCATGGCCCCCGACGGCCGGTGCAAGTCCTTCTCCGACGCGGCGGACGGCACCGGCTGGTCCGAGGGCGTCGGCGTGCTGCTGGTGCAGCGGTTGTCGGACGCGCGGCGTGACGGTCGTCGGGTCCTGGCGGTGGTGCGCGGCACGGCAGTGAACCAGGACGGTGCGTCGAACGGGTTGACGGCGCCGAACGGCCCGTCGCAGCAGCGGGTGATCCGGCAGGCCCTCGCCAATGCCCGGCTGGGTGTCGGGGACGTCGACGTCGTGGAGGCGCACGGCACGGGCACGACGTTGGGTGACCCGATCGAGGCGCAGGCCCTGCTGGCCACGTACGGGCAGGACCGCGACGAGCGGGACGCGCTGCTGCTGGGGTCGGTGAAGTCGAACATCGGTCACACGCAGGCGGCTGCCGGGGTGGCGGGCGTCATCAAGATGATCTTGGCGATGCGGCACGGGCTGGTGCCGGCGACGCTGCACGTCGACTCGCCGTCGTCGCACGTGGACTGGTCGTCGGGCGCGGTGGAGTTGGTGACCGAGTCGCGGGCGTGGCCCGGGGCGGAGCGTCCGCGTCGGGCGGGTGTCTCGTCGTTCGGCATCTCCGGCACGAACGCGCACGTGATCATCGAACAGGGTGAGCCGGAGTCGGCTCCGGCCCCCGTCGCGCCGCTCGGGTTGCCGGTGCCGTGGTTGGTGTCGGGGCGCTCCGAGCGGGGTGTGGCGGGTCAGGCGGCGCGGTTGGCGTCGTTCGTGTCGGGTCGGTCCGTGTCGCTGGTGGATGTGTCGTGGTCGTTGGCGACGACGCGGGCGGCGTTGGAGCACCGTGCGGTGGTGTGGGGTGCGGACGTCGACGAGTTGGTGGCGGGCCTGTCGGCGTTGGCCGAGGGCCGGCCGGCGGTGTCGGGTGTGGTGTCGGCGGGTCGTCGGGCGGTGTTGTTCACGGGGCAGGGTTCGCAGCGCGTCGGGATGGGCCGGGAGCTGTACGAGGCGTTCCCTGTGTTCGCGGCGTCTTTCGACGGGGTGTGCGCCGAGATCGACCGGCATCTGCCGCGTCCGCTGCGGGAGGTGGTGTTCGCCGAGGCGGGCTCCGCCGACGCGGCTCTGCTGAATCAGACCGTGTTCGCGCAGGCCGGGTTGTTCGCGGTGGAGGTGGCGTTGTGGGAGCTGCTTGCGTCGTGGGGTGTGCGGGCGGACTACCTCGCGGGTCACTCGATCGGTGAGGTGACCGCGGCGTATGTGGCGGGGATGTTGTCCCTGGCGGATGCGTGTGTGTTGGTGGCGGCGCGTGGCAGGTTGATGCAGGCGTTGCCGTCCGGTGGGGTGATGGCGGCGGTCGGTGCGGCCGAGGATGCGGTGCGGGAGGTCATCGAGGCGTCGGGTGCGGCGGTGGACGTGGCGGCGGTGAATGGTCCGGCGTCGGTGGTGGCGTCGGGTGCGGCGGGTGAGGTCGCGTCGGTGGTGGCGGTGTGTCGTGAGCGGGGGTGGCGGGTCAAGGAACTGTCGGTCAGTCACGCGTTCCACTCGCGGTTGATGGAGCCGATGCTGGACGAGTTCGCCTCGGTGGTGGCGGGGCTGGATTGGCAGCCGCCGAGGGTTCCGATCGTGTCGAACGTGACCGGCGCGGTCGCGGACGCGCAGGAGATCACGGATCCGGGCTACTGGGTGCGGCACGTGCGGCAGCCGGTGCGGTTCGCCGATGGTGTGGCGGCGTTGCGGGAGCAGGGTGTCGACACGTTCCTGGAGGTCGGCCCAGACGCGACGTTGACGGCGATGGTGGCGGAGGTCGTCGCGGATGGTGCGGTGCGGCGGGTTCCGGCGTCGCGGCGGGACCAGTCGGAGGTCGCTGCGCTGACTTCTGCTCTGGGGCAGTTGTGGGTCGCGGGTGTGCCGGTCGACTGGGTGGCGTACCACGGTCAGACCGGGGCCCGGCCGCGCGTGGTGGACCTGCCCACGTACGCCTTCGATCATCGACGTTACTGGATCAATGCCGCGACGCGCTCCTACCGTCCCCCCGCCGCCCGGCGTAGCGCGGCCGACGAGGACTTCTGGCGGGCGATCGAGGCGGAGGACCTGACGACCCTCGCCGAGAGCCTGGCCGTCGACGCCGACGCCCCGCTCGCGGACGTGCTGCCGGCGCTGTCCACCTGGCGACGCCGCCGGGACGCCGAGGCCACCCTCGACTCCTGGCGCTACCGGGTGGCCTGGCAGCCACTCACGGACGACACCGCCCGCGCCGAGGCGACCGATTTCCTGCTCGTCGTGCCGGCCGACGCGGACGCGGCCGTGACGGAGTGGGCGGCTGCTCTCGGCGCCGCCGGCGGGCGGATCGTCGAGGTCGACGCCGCGTGCGACCGGAAGCGGCTCGCCCACGACCTCGTCGAGGCGTCGGCCGGCCGCGACGGGGACGCGCTGCCCGTGCTCTCCCTGCTCGCGTTCGACACCCGGCCGTACGCCGGGGCCGACTCCGTGCCGACGGGCCTCGCCGGCACGGTCGCGCTCGCGCAGGCGCTCGGGGACGCCGGGATCACCGCCCGGCTCTGGATCGCCACCCGTGGCGCGGTCTCCGTCGGCTCCCGGGACCGGCACGTCGACCCCGTGCAGGCGATGGCGTGGGGCTTCGGGAGCGTGCTGCGCGCCGAGCACCCGCACCGTTGGGGTGGGCTCGTCGACGTTCCCGAGCAGCCCGACCAGAACGTCGTGCGCATGCTCCGGACGCTGATCGCCGGCGCCGGCCGGGAGGACGAGGTCGTCCTGCGTCAGAACGGCGCCCACGCCCGCAGGCTCGTCCGTGCGACGTACGGGGACACCGGTCCGCGCCGTTCCTGGACGCCCCGCGGCACGGTGCTGATCACCGGCGGCACCGGGGCACTCGGGGGGCACGTCGCACGCGCGTTGGCCGCCGACGGCGCCGAGCATCTTCTGCTGGTCAGCCGGCGGGGTGGTGAGGCGCCGGGCGCGACCGCCCTCGCCGAGGAACTCGCCGGGCTCGGCAGCCGGGTCACTCTGGCGTCCTGCGACGTGGCCGATCGGGCGGCGCTCGCGGCGCTGCTCGGCTCGATCCCCGACGAGCTTCCGCTGAGCGCGGTCGTGCACACCGCTGCCGCCCTCGACGACAACGTCGTCGACGCGGTGAGCGTCGACCAGTTGGCCACCGCCCTGCGGGCAAAGGTCGACGCCGCGCGCAACCTGGACGAGCTGACGCGGGGGGCGGACCTCTCGGCCTTCGTCCTCTTCTCCTCCCTCGCCGGTCTCATGGGCGCCGCCGGGCAGACCACCTACGCGCCGGGCAACGCCTTCCTCGACGCGCTGGCGCAGCGGCGTCGCGCCGAGGGGCTCCCGGGGACCTCGCTCGCCTGGGGCCTGTGGGCCGACGGCGGGGTGAGCGCAGGGGAGTTCGAGCAGCGGCTGAGGCGCACCGGCTTCGGCGCGATGGCGCCGGAGACGGCCGTACGCGCCCTCACCCGGGCGCTGGACCGCGACGAGACGTACCTCGTGGTGGCCGACATCGACTGGGCCCGGGTGGCCGCCGCTGGCGGTCGGCGCCCCCACCCGCTGGTCGGGGACCTCCTGGCCGAGGCCAGCGCGGCGGGAGCCGCTGACGCCCCCGTGCCGGCGGCCGACCTGCGCCTCCGCCTGTCGGGAATGTCCGGTGCGGAGCAGCTGCGTGCTCTCGGCGAGCTCGTCCGTGCCGAGGTCGCCGCCGTGCTGGGCCACGAGTCCGCCGAGCGGGTGGCACCGGACCGGGCGTTCCAGGACCTCGGCTTCACGTCGCTCGCGGCGGTCGAGCTGCGCAACCGGCTCGACGCGGCGACCGGCCTCGCGTTGCCCAGCACGCTCGCCTTCGACTACCCGAACTCGGCGGCCCTGGCCGGACACATCCACGCCGAGCTGCTCGGCGGGCAGGCCCTTCCCGTCCCCGCCGCCGTCACCGGCACCGTCGTGGGCGACGACCCGATCGTCATCGTCGGCATGGGCTGCCGTTTCCCCGCCGGAGCCGAGTCCCCGGAGGGGCTCTGGGAGCTGCTGACCGCCGGTGCCGACGCGATGTCGGACTACCCGACCAACCGGCACTGGGACCTGGAGTCTCTGGCCGGATCCGACTCCTACGTCTCCCGGGGGGCGTTCCTGGCCGACGCGGGTGGCTTCGACGCCGAGTTCTTCGGCATTTCGCCACGTGAGGCGCTGGCGATGGACCCGCAGCAGCGGCTGCTGCTGGAGGTCGCCTGGGAGGCGTTCGAGGACGCCCGGATCGAGCCCCTCGCGCTGCGCGGCAGCCGGGTCGGGGTGTTCGCCGGCACCAACGGGCAGGACTACGAGACCGTCGTGCGTCAGGCCGGGGAGTCGCTCGCCGGGTTCGGCGCGACCGGTGCCTCGGCGAGCGTGTTGTCGGGCCGGGTGGCGTACTCGTTCGGCTTCGAGGGCCCGGCGGTGACGGTGGACACGGCGTGTTCGTCGTCGCTGGTGGCGTTGCACCTGGCGGCGCAGGCCCTGCGCTCCGGGGAGTGCGACCTGGCCCTGGCGGGTGGCGTCACCGTGATGGCGACCCCGGGTGCCTTCATCGAGTTCTCCCGCCAGGGCGGGCTGTCGGCGGACGGCCGCTGCAAGGCCTTCGCCGAATCGGCGGACGGCACCGCGTGGGGCGAGGGTGTCGGCGTGCTGGTGGTGCAGCGGTTGTCGGATGCGCGGCGTGACGGTCGTCGGGTCCTGGCGGTGGTGCGCGGCAGCGCCGTGAATCAGGACGGTGCGTCGAATGGTTTGACGGCGCCGAACGGTCCGTCGCAGCAGCGGGTGATCCGGCAGGCCCTCGCGAACGCCCGGCTGGGTGTCGGGGACGTCGACGTCGTGGAGGCGCACGGTACGGGCACGACGTTGGGCGATCCGATCGAGGCGCAGGCGTTGTTGGCGACGTATGGGCAGGGTCGGGATGTGCCGTTGTTGTTGGGGTCGGTGAAGTCGAACATCGGTCACACGCAGGCGGCTGCCGGGGTGGCGGGCGTCATTAAGATGATCTTGGCGATGCGGGCGGGTGTGGTCCCGGCGACGTTGCACGTCGACGCGCCGTCGTCGCATGTGGACTGGTCGTCGGGTGCGGTGGAGTTGGTGACCGAGTCGCGGGCGTGGCCCGGGGCGGAGCGTCCGCGTCGGGCGGGCGTGTCGTCGTTCGGTATCTCCGGGACGAACGCCCATGTGATCATCGAGCAGCCGGAGCCGGAGCCTGTGGCGGCGTCGGCGGGCGATCCGGTGGCTGCGGCGGTGGAGTCCGTGGCCGCTTCGGGTGCGGAGGCGTGCGGCCAGGCCGACGCTATCGGTTCGGCCGGCGCGGCGTCCGTACCGGTGCCGTGGTTGGTGTCGGGGCGTTCGGAGCGGGGTGTGGCGGGTCAGGCGGCGCGGTTGGCGTCGTTCGTGTCGGGTCGGTCCGTGTCGCTGGTGGATGTGTCGTGGTCGTTGGCGACGACGCGGGCGGCGTTGGAGCACCGTGCGGTGGTGTGGGGTGCGGACGTCGACGAGCTGGTGGCCGGCTTGGCGGCGGTGGCCGAGGGCCGGTCGTCGGGTGTGGTGTCGGCGGGTCGTCGGGCGGTGTTGTTCACGGGCCAGGGTTCGCAGCGCGTCGGCATGGGCCGGGAGCTGTACGACACGTTCCCAGTCTTCGCGGCGTCTTTCGACGCGGTGTGCGCCGAGATCGATGCGCATCTGCCGCGTGCGTTGCGCGAGGTGGTGTTCGCCGAGGCGGGTTCGGAGGCTGCTGGTCTGGTGGATCAGACCGTGTTCGCTCAGGCGGGGTTGTTCGCGGTGGAGGTGGCGTTGTGGGAGCTGCTTGCGTCGTGGGGTGTGCGGGCGGACTACTTCGCGGGTCATTCGATCGGTGAGGTGACGGCGGCGTATGTGGCGGGGATGGTGTCCCTGGCGGATGCGTGTGTGTTGGTGGCGGCGCGTGGCAGGTTGATGCAGGCGTTGCCGTCCGGTGGGGTGATGGCGGCGGTCGGTGCGTCGGAGGAGTCGGTTGGCGAGTTGATCGGCCTGACCGGTGCGGCGGTGGACGTCGCGGCGGTGAACGGCCCTGCGTCGGTGGTGGTGTCGGGTGCGGTGGGTGAGGTCGCGTCGGTGGTGGCGGTGTGTCGTGAGCGGGGGTGGCGGGTCAAGGAGTTGTCGGTCAGTCACGCGTTCCACTCGCGGTTGATGGAGCCGATGTTGGAGGAGTTCCGGTCGGTGGTGGCGGGGCTGGATTGGCGGGTGCCGCGGGTTCCGGTGGTGTCGAATGTGACCGGTGCGGTGGCGGATGCGTTGGAGTTGGTGGATCCGGAGTACTGGGTGCGGCATGTGCGGCAGCCGGTGCGGTTCGCCGACGGTGTGGCGGCGTTGCGGGAGCAGGGTGTCGACACGTTCCTGGAGGTCGGCCCGGACGCGACGTTGACGGCGATGGTGGCGGAGGTCGTCGCGGATGGTGCGGTGCGGCGGGTTCCGGCAATTCGGCGCGACCACTCGGAGGTCGCTGCGCTGACTTCTGCTCTGGGGCAGTTGTGGGTCGCGGGAGTGCCGGTCGACTGGGCGGCGTACCACGGTCAGACCGGGGCCCGGCCGCGCGTGGTGGACCTGCCCACGTACGCCTTCGACCACACCTGGTACTGGCCCGAGGCGCTGCCCTCGGCCCGCCGGAACGCGCACGACGATGCTCTCGACGGACGGTTCTGGGCGGCCGTGGAGTCCGGCGACCCCGACCTGGTCGGCGGTGAGCTGGGCGTCGGCGCGGACGAACCGTTCAGCGCGGTCCTGCCGAAGCTCGCGCAGTGGCGGCGGGCCGTCCAGCAGCGGTCGACTGTGGATTCCTGGCGGTACCGGGTGGTGTGGCGACGCCAGGCCGTGACCGGCAACGAGAGCCTGACCGGCTCCTGGTTGGTGCTCATGCTTCCCGGTCAGGAGGACCACCCGGTGCTGGCCGGCTTGGCGGAGCGGGGCGCCGAGGTGGTCCCGGTGGTGCTGGACGTGCTGGACCGGGACCAGATCGCGCGTCGACTGACCGGCGCGTCGGAGACCGGCAAGCCGGTCGCCGGGCTGGTCTCGCTGATGTCGCTGGCCGGTGCGGGCGTGGTCGAGGCGCTGGCGGTGGCGCAGGCGCTGGCCGTCACGGAGATCGAGGGGCGGCTGTGGTGGCTGACCCGTGGCGCGGTCTCCGTGGACGACGCGGAAGCCCTGAGCGACCTGAGCGCGGGTGCTGCGGTGTGGGGTTTGGGTCGGGTGGTGGGTTTGGAGTTGCCGTTGCGGTGGGGTGGGTTGGTGGATTTGCCGGAGTTGTTGGGTG
>NZ_JBFABB010000139.1:0-16261 GCF_040640035.1 Micromonospora sp. NPDC023633
CCGGCACGCACCCGCAGGCGGGCGCCCTCGTGCCGCTCGAAGAAGCGCTGCGCCGCCGCCATACCGGCGCCGGCTGGATCCGGTCGGCAAGCCGGCGCAGGACGTCGGCGGCGACCAGCCGGGCGGGGGCGAGTCGCGCGACGCGGGGCCGCTCCGGGCGGACGGGGGCGTCCGGCCGGGCGGAGTTGACGTGCCGGGTCACCGCGTCGATGGCGAGGACGAAGCCGGTGGGCTGTTCCATGGTCAGCTCCTTGGGACGGGTCCGGTGGTGGACCGGACGACGAGTGCGGTGGGCAGCAGGACGTGGCCGGCCGCCGGATCGGCGGGCGGGTCGAGCAGGAGTCGGGCGGCGATGCGCCCCTTCTCCTCGGCGGGTTGCCGCACGGTGGTGAGGCCGGCGGTGGCGGCCTCGGCGATGTCGTCGAAGCCGGTGACCGAGACGGGCGGCCGGCCGGCCTCGGCGAGGGCGTCGAGGACGCCGAGGGCGAGCACGTCCGCGCAGGCCAGCACCGCCGTGGGCGGTTCGGGAGCGGCGAGGGCGGCGGCGACGGCCGTGGCCCCGGCCGACCGGCTGTTGTCGGTGGCGGCGAGCACGGTCAGCTCGGACCAGGCGACGCCGACCTCGGCGAAGGCGTCGGCGAACCCGCCGAGCCGCGCCCGGGTCGTCGGGTGGGCGACGTCGGTCACGCCGGCGAGGCGCAGTTCGCCCGGGGCCGCGCCGGGCCGGACGGCCTCGCCGAGCAGGGCGACCCGCCGGTGCCCGAGTTGCGCCACGTGCGTGGCGACGGCCCGGGCGGCGGCCCGCTCGTCGATGCCGACGTAACGGTCGTCGGGGCCGGCGTCGTCGCGGGGAGCGGTGGTGACGACGGGCAGGCCGCGCTCGCGGAGCACGTCGACGACCCAGCCCTCGTCGCCGACGCAGTAGACGCAGAAGCCGTCGACGGCGGCGTTCTCCACCGCCCGCCGCGCGGCGGCCTCGTCGGCCGGCAGCGGCACGAGCAGCAGGCTGGTGCCGTGTCGCTCGGCCGCCTCGGCGACGCCGGCCAGGAAGCGGACCGCGAAGGGGTCGGTGAAGGCGTACGACAGCCGCGACTCGAAGAGCACCCCGATGGCGCCGACGTAGCCGCGCCGCAGCGACCGGGCGGTGGGGTTGGGGCCGGGGTAGCCGAGCTGCCGCGCGGCGTCGAGGATCCGCTGGCGCAGCGCGGCGGAGAGCTGGTCGGGCCGGCTGTAGGCGTTGGAGACGGTGCTGCGGGACACGCCCACGGCGTCCGCGACGGCCTGCAGGGTCGGCTTCACCGCGCCTCCTCTGTATCGATTCAGACTGGATCGATACAGAGACTAGGCGGCGCTGGCCGCCCTCGTCAACGCCGCATGGCGGGCGCAACGAAACCACCCCGCCCGGTCAGGCCGGACGGGGTGGTCGGAGGCGGGCGGTCAGGGCTTGCGGGCCACCGCCCCGTACATGCTGATCTCGGCCGCCGACGGGCGCGGCTGCGGGGCGTCCTCGGCCCGCCACTCGGCGACCGAGGTGAGGCCCGGCTCCACCAGCTCCAGCCCGTCGAAGAACCGGGCGAACTCGGCCCGGGTGCGCAGGTTGATCAGGCCGTGCGGGCTGCCGCCCCGGGCCGCCGCCTTCGCCTCCTGCGCCACCTGCGGGGGGAGGTAGTCGTGGGTGGCGTGCGAGGCCGCCAGGTAGCTGCCGGGTGGCAGCGCGTCGAGCAGCCGGCCGACCACGGCGTACGGGTCGTCGTCGTCGCCGACGAAGTGCAGGATCGCGACCAGCATCAGCGCGACCGGCCGGGACAGGTCGATGGTGCGCAGCAGGTCGGGGTGGTGCAGGATCCGCTCCGGGTCCCGCAGGTCGGCGTCGATGTAGGCGGTGGCGCCCTCGGGCGAGCTGGTCAGCAGCGCCCGGGCGTGCGCGAGCACGATCGGGTCGTTGTCGACGTAGACCACCCGGGACTCGGGGGCGACCGCCTGGGCGACCTCGTGGGTGTTGTCGGCGGTCGGGATGCCGGTGCCGATGTCGAGGAACTGGCGGATGCCCGCCTCCCGGGCGAGATGACGCACCGCCCGCTGGAGGAAACGGCGGTTCTCCAGGGCGGCGGTGCGGATGGTCGGGAAGGACGCCGCCACCGTGTCGCCGGAGTCCCGGTCGGCCTGGAAGTTGTCCTTGCCGCCGAGCCAGTAGTTGTACCGGCGGGCGGGGTGGGCCACCGAGGTGTCGATGCGGCCGCTCGGGTAGGCGGGGCCGGTCGTCGCACCCGGGGCATCGGTGGTCAAGGCAGCCTCCACGACTCTGCGCCGCCCGCGACCGGGGGCGTCCGTCCACTGTCGCCGGTCGGCGACCATGGTAGCCGCACCGCCGCCCCGGGCGAGGCCCCGCCGCGGTCACCCCGGGTAGAGGTCGTCCAGGATCCCGCCGAGGATCTCCGGCGTACGCTCCGGCGGCTCGGCCTCCACGCAGAGCCGCTCCATCGCCACCGCGTAGTAGTCGAGGTCGTCGCGCTTGTCGAGGTAGAGCGCGCTGGTGAGCTGTTCGATGTAGACGATGTCGGGCAGCTCCCGGTCGCCGAAGCGCAGGATGGTGAAGGCCCCGCCCGCGGCGGCGTGCCCACCGGCGGCGAACGGGATGACCTGGAGCCGGATGTTCGGCGACTTGGTCGCCTCGATCAACGCCGCCACCTGCTCGCGCATCACCCGCGGGCCGCCGATCGGCCGGCGCAGCGCGGCCTCGTCGACCACCGCCCAGAGCTGCGGCGGGTTCTCGCGGTGCAGCAACCGCTGCCGCTGCATGCGCAGCGCGACCCGGCGCTCGATCTCCGCCGGCGCGGCGCGCCCGTGCCCGAGCAGCACCACCGCCCGGGCGTACTCCCGGGTCTGCAGCAGGCCGGGGACGAACTGGACCTCGTAGCTGCGGATGAGCGCGGCGGCCGCCTCCAGGCCCAGGTACGACTGGAACCAGTTCGGCAGCACGTCACCGTAGCGGTGCCACCAGCCCGGGCTGTTGGCGTCGCGGGCGAGCTTGAGCAGTGCCTCCCGCTCCGCAGGCGCGGTGACGCCGTAGAGGGTGAGCAGGTCCGCGACGTCGCGCTCCTTGAAGCCGACCCGGCCCAGCTCCATGCGGCTGATCTTCGACTCCGAGGCGCGGATCTCCCAGCCGGCGCCCTCCCGGGTCACCCCGCTGGACTCGCGCAGCCGGCGCAATTGGGCGCCGAGCAACATGCGCAGCACGGTCGGGCCGGCCCCCGGACCGTCCTCGGCGGGACCCACCGTCACAGCCGACCTCCACATGCGGTTCCTGCCGGCCAGGTGCCCCCGCGCGGCCGACGTGTAAGCATGCCATGAACCGTGGGTGAGGTGAACTTCCTCGGTGCGGACAGTTCGTCCGTCGGCCGGACGCGGTCAGGCGATCAGATTGTCGAAGTCGCCGTCGCGGGCGCCGAGCACGAAGGCGGTGATCTCGTCCACCGTGTAGATCAACGCCGGCCCCTCGGGGTGCCGGGAGTTGCGCAGGGCGATGCCGGCGCCGCCGGGCAGCTCGGCCAGCTCGACGCAGTTGCCGCTGGGGTTGCTCCGGCGACTCTTCTGCCAGTCGAGCGGGGGCAGCTGGGTGGTGGGAACGCCGTTCGGAGGCTGCTGCATGGACGTCTTTCTCTCGCGAGCCCCCGGCGACGCCGGGCAGTGGTGCCTGGTCAGGGGCGCCCGGCATCGACGAGGGGCTTCCTGCACGTGCATCTGCTATTGCATCTGCATCGGACAGCGAGCATGATAACGCACGTGAACGGTGCCCATCCGTTCACTTAGAGTTACCCCACCTGGGCTGCCACCAGGAAGGACGGGACCCGGGCGCGGGTGCGGACCGCCGCGCGCCGGGCGCAGACATCGTGGTGATGGGAGGTCTCGTGCCGGATCCGATGACCATCGCGTCCGGCATCTGTGCGGCCGGGGCGCTCGTCACCTCCTGGCAGCTGCGGCGACGCGCCATCCAGGCCGAGGCCGAGATCGGGCACCTCCAGGCCGAGCTCGCCGCCGAGCGGCACGCCGCCAGCCACGACCCCCTCACCGGCCTGCCCAACCGCCGCGCGTTCTACCGCCTGGCCGCCACGCTGCTCACCGACGCGGCCGGGCAGCCGCTGATCGCCGTGGTGCTCGACCTCGACGACTTCAAGCAGATCAACGACCGTTACGGGCACGCCGCCGGCGACCAGGTGCTGGTCAGCGTCGGCCAACGGCTCGCCGCCTTCGCCGGGGACAACCTGGTCGCCCGGCTCGGCGGCGACGAGTTCGCCGGGCTGCTGGCCAGCCCGACGATCGACCGGCGGTGGATTGAGCACGCCACCCGGCGGCTCTGCGACAGCCTCGCCGCGCCGATCCCGCTGGGCGGGCTCAGCGTCCGGGTGACCGCCTCCGTCGGGCTCGCTCCCGTCACCGGGCCGGCTCAGCTCACCGAGGCCCTGGACCGGGCCGACGCCGCCATGTACCGGGCCAAGAGCCTCGGGGTGGCCCGCCCGCCCCGGCAGCTCGTCGACACCGCCCACCTGGCGGAGTGCTGAGCGGCAGAGCCCGTCCTCCTCGCGGGCCTAGAGCGTCGGGCCGGGCGCGTCCGGTCCTCCCGACATCCGCCACCGGCGGCGCCGCCCGGCCCGTCCACCACCGGCCCCGCCACGACGCGTCTGGACGTGTCTCGCGCCGGTTGCCGGGTATGCCGGCCTCGTCAGCGCCGCGCCGGCCGAGAGGGGAAACACCGTGGCGAGCATCCGGGCCCTGGTCCTGAACTGCACCCTCAAGCGGTCCCCCGCCCCGTCGAGCGCCGAGGTGCTCGGGCGCGAGGTGCTCGACGCCCTCGCCGCACAGGGCGTGGCCGGCGACCTGGTCCGCGTCGTCGACCACGACGTGCGGTTCGGCGTCTCCACCGACGAGGGCGACGGCGACGGCTGGCCCGCCATCCGGTCCAGGCTGATGGCCGCGCAGATCCTCGTCCTCGCCACGCCGATCTGGCTCGGCCAGCCCTCCGCCGTGTGCAAGATGGTCCTCGAACGGCTCGACGCCGAGCTCTCCGAGACCGACGCCGCGGGCCGGCTGCTCACCTACGGCAAGGTGGCCGGGGTCGCGGTCGTCGGCAACGAGGACGGCGCGCACCACACCATCGGCGAGGTGCAGCAGGCCCTCAACGAGGTCGGTTTCACCTGCCCCGCGGCGGGCGCCACCTACTGGGTCGGCGAGGCGCTGCACAAGGTGGACTACATCGACGCCCGGCCCAAGCCCGACACCACGGGCCGCACCACGAAGGCGCTGGCGCTCAACAGCGCGCACCTGGCCCGGCTCCTGGCCGAGCAGCCGTACCCGCCGCCGGACGCCCGCGCCGCCGGGGTCGGCCCGAGCCGCGAGCCGGCCTGACGGTCAGCGCCAGCCGTAGCCGGCGCGCAGGGCCTGCCCGACCCGGTCGAAACGGGCCCGGTCCAACACCGCGCCCTCGCGGCGGATGCTGTCCTCGCGCATGGTCAGCACGCGGTCCAGCCGCACCCAGCTCGGCCGGTTGTCCCGGTCCCACTCGCCCGGGCCGAGCGCGAGCCAGTGCCGCTGGCCGTCGCGCTCGCTCTGACTGGACAGCATCAGCCCGAACAGCGTCCGGCTGTGCCGGCCCACCACCAGCACCGGGCGGTCCTTGCCCTGGCGGGGGTCGTCCTCGTACGGCACCCAGGTCCAGACGATCTCCCCCGGGTCGGCGTGCCCGTCGAGCTCCGGGGCGTACGCCAGTTGCCGGCGCTGCAACGCGGCGACCTGGCGGGGGCGGGCGACCTGCGCCGGGCCGGGCCGGGGCCGGCGCGGCGACGGGATGACGCCGCCGATGCGGGCCGCCACACTCCTGAGAAGTCCTGCCACGACCGGCAGCCTATCCCCCGCTGCCGGCGCCGGCCCGGGCGGGACAATCCGGTGGACCGGGCCCGGGTGATCGGTCAGGATCGGCGCCATGCCGGTTCCCGTCCACCAGGTCCGTGCCCGTCACACCGCCGACACCGTGACCGTGTACCAGGCGTACCCGCCGGAGATCGCCCGCCCGGCGCTGGCCGCCGGCCGCTTCGTGCCGCCGTTCAGGCGGGAACGGATGACCTGGATCAAGCCGTCGTTCCGCTGGATGATGTACCGCTGCGGCTGGGCCACGAAGCCCGGGCAGGAGCGGGTGCTGGCCGTCGAGATCACCCGCGCCGGCTTCGAGTGGGCACTGGCCAACTCGTGCCTGAGCAGCTTCGACCGCGACCGCCACCCGGACCGGGAGGCGTGGTCGCGGCGGCTGCGGGCCAGCCCGGTGCGGGTGCAGTGGGACCCGGAGCGGTCGCTGCGCCTGGCCCCGCTGCCGCACCGGTCCCTCCAGGTCGGGCTCTCCGGCGAGGCGGTGCGGCGCTACGTCGACGAGTGGCTGGTCGGCCTCACCGACGTGACCCCGACCGCCCACGCGGTACGCGCGGCGCTCGACGCCGGCGACGACGCCGCCGCCGAGGCGCTGCTGCCCCCGGAGCGCCCGTACCCGCTGCCGGCCGACGTGGCCGCCGTGGTCGGCGCGACGGCACCGTGACGGAGCCTGGCGCCGTGCCGTTCCGGCCCGCCTCCGCACGCCACCTGCCGCTGCTCCAGCCGGTCCTCGAGGTGGGGCCCCTCGACCCCCTCCCGCCCTGGCCGGTGGCCGACGTCGGGCCGTGGCTGGCGCTCTCCGGTGCCCTGACCGCCGCCGAGGTGGGCGCCGCCGTGGCCCGGATCGCGGCGTACAACCACCTCGACGACAGCAGCCCGTGGCCCGGTGGCGACGATCCGCTGACCGCCGTGCTGCCGGTGGCGGCGGCCGGCCCGGAGCCTGGCGCCCTGGTGGTGCCCGGCGGCCTGCGCCTCGCCGACCCGGCCACGGGGGCGCGGGTCGACCCGGGCTGCTGCAGCGACCTGAACGAGTGGCGCGAGTGGTACGGGATTCCGGCGGGCGCCTCGCCGGACCTGGGCCACGATCCCGACCCCTGGGTGGAGCACCGGCCGGGCGGCACGATCCGGGTCTGGGCGGACGAGCAGGGCGGTTCCTGGGTGGACGTCCCCGTCGACGAGCTGACGAGACTCGTCGACGGCGTCCAGGTGGACCTGGCCGGGTTCCTGCGGGCGCTGCGGAGCTGGGCCGAGGACGTCGTTCCCGCCGGCGCGGACGCGCTGGTCGCGAGCCTGGACCGGCACCTGCGGGTGTCGGGACCGGCAGCCCGGGCGCGACCGTGAGCCGACCGGCGGTGCGGCTGGCCGGGCGGCGCCGTACCCGCCTGGCACGTGCTTGACTGAAGCGTCGGTGCCGGCACGGGCAGGGGTGGTGGCAGGTGATCTTCGAGATGCGGACGCGGGGCCTGGCCGCGGGGCCGACGGCGGTCGGCCCGACCCGGCCGCCCGCCCGCTCCCGGCGGCGGGTCGCCGGCGCGGCGACGCTCGCCCTGCTCCTGCTGGCCGGCGCGACCGGTTGCACCGGGAGCGGGCCTCCGGAGCCCCCGCGGGCCGACGCCGCGTCCGCCACCGCCGGCACGGGTCCGTCCCCCACGCCGGGCGCTCCGACGGTCGAGACCCGCGACGACCTGGCGGGCCTGTTCCGGCAGGCCGGCCTCCGAGGCACCTTCGTGCTGTACGACGTGACGGCCGGACGCGTCGTCATGGTCGACCGGGAGCGGGCCGAACGCCGGCTCGTCCCCGCCTCGACGTTCAAGATCCCGCACAGTCTGATCGCGCTCGAGACCGGCGTGGTGCGCGACGAGCGGGAGAAGGTCCCGTACGGCGGCCGGCCGCAGCGCGTCGCCGCCTGGGAGCGGGACATGGGGCTGCGCGACGCGGTCCGGGTCTCCAACGTGCCGGTGTTCCAGGAGCTGGCCCGCCGCATCGGGCCGGACCGGGAGCGGGAGTGGCTGCGCCGGCTCGGCTACGGCAACGGCCAGGTCGGGCCGGTCGTGGACCAGTTCTGGTTGCGCGGGCCGCTGGAGATCTCGGCCGACGAGCAGGCGCGGTGGCTGGCCCGGCTGGCCCGGGGCGAGCTGCCGGCCGACCGGGGGCACCAGGCCACCGTCCGGGACATCCTGCGCCTGGAGCGCACCGCCGAGTACGCCCTCCACGGCAAGACCGGCCAGACGGACGCCACCGACCCGGGCACCGGATGGTGGGTCGGCTGGGTCGAACGCGGCGATCGGCTGTACTGCTTCGCGCTCAACGTGGACATCCGCGCGGACGGCGACGCCGACAAGCGCCTGCCGCTGGGCCGGCAGCTACTGCACCGCCTCGGCGCCCTGCCCACCGCCTGACGCGGCGGATAATCGCTTGCCGCACCCCGGGCGACTCCGCCATCGTGCGTCCATGACGTTCTGACGGGCAGCACCCCAGCACCGAGGCGCGCGGCACCGACCGGTGTCGTGATGCCGTCCGTCCGTTCCCGTTTCCGCGAGAAGCGAGCGTCCTTGTCTCAGCACCAGTCCCCGCGTCGGTCCGCCCCGGCCACCGTCGCCGTGTTCGCCTCCCCCACCAGCTGGATCGAATCCGATGCCCTGGCGCAGTGCCAGCAGGTGGCCGCCCTCGACGGCATGATCCACGTCGCCGCCATGCCGGACCTGCACCCGGGCAAGGGCGCCCCCATCGGCGCCGCCATGGCGTCGACCGTGCTGTACCCGTTCCTGGTGGGCTCCGACATCGGCTGCGGCATCGCCGTGTTTCCCATCCGGCTCAAGCGAGCCGTGCCGGAGCGGCTCGCCGCCCGGTTCCCCGACCTCGACCGCCCGCTCGACCCGGAGGGGGATGCCGACGACCCCGCCTGGGCCGTCGTGGCGGGCGGCATCCCCGCCGGCCACGACGAAGGGCTCGGGACGGTCGGCCGGGGCAACCACTTCGTCGAGCTGGCGCGCGTCGAGACGGTCTTCGAGCCGGGTCACGCGAGCCGGCTCGGGCTCGACGCCGGCGACCTCGTGCTCGTCGTCCACTCCGGTTCCCGGGGGCTGGGCGAGCGCATCCTGCGGGCGCACACCGAGGCCCACGGCGCGGGCCCCGCCCCTGATCCGGCGGCCTACCTGGCGGCGCACGACGACGCCGTACGGTGGGGCTCGCTCAACCGGCGGCTGCTGGCCGCCCGGGTCGCCCACGCCCTGGGGGCCGAGCCCACCGAGCCCGCCGTCGACCAGTGCCACAACCTGGTGGAGGTCCGCGACGGGGTCTACCTGCACCGCAAGGGCGCGGCGCCGGGCGACGGCCGCGACGTGCTCGTCGCCGGCACCCGGGGCACCCCCTCCTACCTGGTGGCCGCCCACGCCGGCCCGGACGCCAACCACTCGGTGGCGCACGGCGCGGGCCGCAAGATGTCCCGCGCCGACGCCCTGCGTCGGAGCCGGGCCAAGCACACCGTCGAGGAACTGCGGCGTACCCCGGTGGGGTCGCTGGTGGTGTGCGGCGACCGCCAACTGCTCTTCGAGGAGGCACCCACGGCCTACAAGCGCATCGAACGGGTGATCGCCGACCTCGTCGACCACGACCTGGCCACGCCCGTGGCCACCACGGTCCCCCTGGTCACCTACAAGACGCCCGACGGCGGGCCCACCGCCCGACCGGACCGCCGGGACGACCGCCGCAGGCGGGGCAAGCCATGAGCCTCCATCTGCTCATGTCCGCCGGGCGCGGCCCGCAGGAGTGCGCCTGGGCGCTGGCCCGGCTGCTGCGCCGCCTGGAAGCCGAGGCCGCCCGACTGGGCGTGACCACCCACCGGGTCCACAGCGTGCCCGGTGACCGGCCCGACACCTACCGATCGGTCCTGGTCCGGATCTCCGGCGGCGACGCGGAGGCGTTCGCCGCCTCGTGGACCGGCACCCTGTGCTGGCAGGCCCCCAGCCCCTACCGGGCGAGCACCGGCCGGAAGAACTGGTACGTCGTCGCCCGACCGTGCCAGCTCGACAGCCCGGCCACGGTGTTCGCGGAGGCGGACGTGGACATCGCGGCCTGCCGCACCGGCGGCCCCGGCGGCCAGCACCGGAACAAGGCCAGCACGGCGGTACGGGCCACCCACCGTCCCTCGGGCATCGTCGTCGTGGTCGACACCGAACGGCAGTTCAGCCTCAACCGCCGCCTCGCCCTGCAGTTGCTGCGGCAGCGCCTCGCGCACGGCGACGAGACCGCGGAGCGCGCCGTCGTCACCGCCCGGTGGCGGATCCACGACGAACTCGTCCGCGGCGACCCCACCCGCGTCGAACGCCCGGAACCGTCGGGGCGGGAGGCGGCCCCGACGCGGCGGACGCGCCGACGGCGCCCCGCCCGCGGCTCGGCCGCGTCAGCCTCGTGACCGGCGGGAGCCGGGCGTCGTCGGCACCGTCACCCGCACGCGCTCGTCCTCCGGGCGGCTGCCGATGTCGTCGAGCTGCTCGCAGATGGTCTTGCGCAGGTCGTCGTAGTCGCGGAAGTGGTGGTCGTTGAACAGCGTGTAGCCGGTCCACATCAGGTTGGCGCAGACCCGTGCCGGCACCCGGCCGGTCGCCGCGCCCATGCCGACCAGCGCCACCGAGGCGATGCTGCCCGGCTCCCTCTCGTTCTGCGCGTGGACGGCCTGGAACGCGGCGGCGCACGCCAGTGCCACGTTCAGCGTCTCGCTCACGTTCTGCGCCGACTGCTCCATGGTCGGGGTCGAGATCAGGAACCTGGGGTCGGTCGCCCCCGACGGCACGCAGACGGCGCTGCCCACCGGCAACGACCCGCCGAACTGGTCGCGGATCGCCCGCTGGACGCGCAGCTGGATCCCCGCTCCGAGGTGCCGCTTGATGACCGCGTCGACGCCGCCGTCCATCCGCCCCCGGGAGTTGGTCGGGCTGACCCAGGCGTCGACGCGCCGGGTGAGGATCGAGCCCTGGTGGATCTCGACCTCGGGGGTGTCGGCGAAGGCCGCCCGCCACGCCTGCACCACCTTCGCGTTGACGTCTGTCAGCACCACCCTGAGCAGCGGCTTCTCACGGTCGACGGGCATGGCTCACTCCGGTGGGGAAGGGGTTCTCTCCGACGTGGACCACGCTATCGGGGCCCACCGACAACCTTCCGCGTCGCGGTGCCCGCGCCGGTCGCGGCGTCGTGTTTGTCGCCCGCGGGCGGCAGAATGCCCCCACCTTGATCACCCGTGCCGTCGGACCGGCACGGCCCGCCCCTCCGGGAGCCCGCGATGAGTGACACCACCGCCCCCACCCCGCCCGACCCGAACGAACCGCTGGCCCTCGCCGACCTCTTCACCGGCGGCGGCGAGCCGTGGCTGCCGCTGCTGAAGCCGGTCATCGAGGCGCAGCCGGACGCGGCCACGTTCATCGGCCCGGGCCGCAGCCCGCGGGTCGTACCGGTGCGGGAACTGACCTTCCAGGCGCTCAAGCCCAACCCGCCGCACAAGTGGAAGGTCGTCGTCTTCGGCCAGAACCCGTACCCGCGCAGCGAGAGCGCCACGGGCATCGCCATGTTCGACAACACCTTCCACGACTGGGCCGACAGCCAGTTCGGCCGGGTCGTCACCATCCGCTGCATCATCAAGGCGGCGGCGATGTGGAAGCACGGCATCCCCAAGAAGACGCCGATCGCCGACATCCGCGCCCTGCTGCGGGAGCACGACACCGTGCAGCCGCCGGAGTGGTTCCAGGCGATGCTCACCCAGGGCGTGCTGCTGTTGAACGCGGCGCTCACCGCCAGCGGCGACGGGGCGATGGCCACCGACCGACACACCGCGTTCTGGCGGCCGGTCGTCGAGACCCTGGTCGAGGAGATCCTGAAGGCCAAACAGCACGCCGACGAGTCCGACCGGGGCGTGGTGTTCGCATGGTGGGGCGCGCACGCGCGCAACCTCAAGCGGGTGGTGCTCCGGCTCGAGAAGAAGTACCCGGAGGTGGAGGTCCGCCACATCGACCACCCCAACCCGGCGGCGCAGGGCGACATCTTCTGCGACGGGAACCACTTCGCGGACGTGAACGAGGCGCTCAGGACGCTGGGCGCCGACGAGATCGACTGGTTGCCCCGCAAGGGGTGGAGCCGGTCGGCGGCGCACGTCGGCGGCACGGACGCGGACACGGCCGACCGCATGGGCGCGTTCATCGCCTCCACGATGGAGTTGCACAAGCTCTACCTCGAACGGCTCGCCAGCGTCAAGGACGAAGGGCTGGCCCTTCCCCCGATCACCGGCGTGTTCGACACCCCGCTCATGGACTTCCGTACGGCCGTCGCCCCGGTGGCCGCGCTGCTGTCCGGGCTCGACCGGCACGTCGAACAGTCGCACCGGTTCGGCGAGAAGCAGGCGGACGACGCGGCCGACGGCCTCTGCGCCGACGAGATCGCGGCCCTCTACCTCTACACCTGCGAGTCGGCGTTCTACCGGCAGATCAACGCCACCCTGCGCCACCCGGACCGCAGCCGGATCATCCCGTACCTGCCGTACCTGCGACTGCTGTTCTCGGCCGTGTCACGGCTGCCGGCCCGCACGGAGCCGCTGTGGCGCGGGGTGTCGCTGGACCTGCGGGCGCAGTACCCGCTCGGGCAGACCGTGACGTGGTGGGGCGTGTCGTCGTGCACGTCGAAGCTCAGCGTGGCCCAGGCGTTCCTCGGCGGTCGCGGCAGGCGGACGCTCTTCGAGGTGCTCCCCGTGCGGGCCGTGGGCATCCGGCGGTTCTCCGCGTTCACCGGCGAGGAGGAGGTCATCCTCGCCCCCGGCACGCAGCTTGAGGTGACCGACGTGCGAACGGAACGCAACGGCCTGTGCACCGTCCGGCTCACCGAGCTGGCGGAGCAACGCCTGGTGGCGTGAGCGCTTCGGCGGCCCGCAGCGGGCGGGCGGGGCGTCGCGGTGCCGGCGGAACCCCGTTCCGCCCGCCCACGCGGCTCGCCCGTCCCCTCGCGGGTCCGGCCGCCTGGATCGAAGGCGTCGAACAACGCCCGGTGCGGGAGCGTTTCTGGCACCGTCGGAGGTCCACCCGTACCGTGGCCGGTCAGGAGACACATGGTGGCCGACGCAGCCGTGCACCACCGGACCGTCGAGGTCGACGGGATCACGATCTTCTACCGCGAGGCGGGTCCGCCGGACGCGCCGGTGGTGCTGCTGCCGCACGGCTACCCCTCGTCGTCGTTCCAGTTCCGCAACCTCCTGCCCGCCCTCGGCGACAGGTGGCGGGCGATCGCGCCCGACCACCCCGGCTTCGGCTACAGCGACACGCCCGATCCCCGCCGGTTCGCGTACACCTTCGACGCCTACGCCGACCTGCTCCGGCGCTTCACCGAGGCGCTGGACCTGACCCGCTACGTCATCTACCTCCAGGACTACGGCAGCCAGTTCGGGCTGCGCCTGGCGATGGCCGCCCCGCAGCGGGTGGCCGGCCTCGTCATCCAGAACGGCGACATCTACGAGGACCAGCACGGCCCCCGGTACGCGCCGCTCAAACGGTTCTGGCGAGAGCCCACCGACGAGGGCCGCGAACGCCTCGCCGCCGCCGTCAGCGAGGAGGGCTTCCGCGGCGAGTTCCTCGGTGAACTGCCCGACCGGCTCGTCGACCGGGTGAGCCCGGACCTGTGGCGCCTCTCGGCGGCCCTGCTGGACCCGCCCCGACGGGACGCCCTGGTCCGTCTCCTCGCCGACCAGGGCAGCACCCTCGCCTGGTTCCCCCGCCAGCAGGAGTACCTGCGCCACCACCGGCCGCCGACCCTGATCGTCTGGGGACCACACGACGGCTACATGCCCGAGGGCGCGGCGCGCGCCTACCTTCGGGACCTGCCCGACGCGGAACTGCACCTGCTCGACGGCGGGCACTGGCTGCTGGAGACGCACCTCGACGAGGTGGCGCGGCTCGTCCGGGACTTCCTCGGGCGGGTCCACCCCTGACCGTCCCGCGGTCGGGGGCGGCTGGCCGGAGCGCGGTCGGATCCGCGCCCTAGGTGAGGCAGGCGAGGAGGTCCCGGTATGCCTCGTCCACCCTGCCGTGCGCGGTGCGCACCACCCTGGTCCCGGGCCGGGTGGCGACGACCGCGAGCAGCCGGTCGTACATCGCCGCCAGCTCCGTGGCCCCGCCCTGCCGGTCGAGCAGGCGCTGGGCGTCGAGATGCGCCGGATCCGTGGACGTACGGCTGCGTTCGGCGAACCGCCGCAGCGCGTTCTCCTTGTCGTCCAGCAGGACGACCTCGTGGAACTCGGCGCCGGTGTCGCGCGCCACGCGCTCGGCCTGTCCGATGAACTCGGGGCGGCCGAGGAACTGCGGGACGATCACGTCGTGGCGGCCGGCCAGGTGCGCCCGGGCCGCCGCCAGGGCGACCGCGCGGGCGAGCAGCCCGGCGGGACCGGGGTAGTCCCGCCACCGCCCGACGAGGTCACGGATCCGGTCGATGTCGAGGTCGAGCGCGAGCGGGTGGTCCTCGACGTACCTGCGGGCCAGCGTCGACTTGCCGCAGCCGGGCGGCCCGTTGAGCACGATCAGGCGCGGCGCCGGCTCGGCAGCCGGCTGGACCTCCGTCACGACACGCCTCCCCGGTCGGCCCGGCGGCGCCCGTACCGCCGCCCACGATGGTACGTCCACCCGCCGGGCGCGGGTGCCCCTGCGGCGCGGGGCGGCCCCGGGGGGGCCGGGACGGCCCCCCCCCCCCGGGGGGGGGGGGGGGGCACGGGGGGGCTTGGGGCCCGGGGCTTCGAAGGCCGCCCCGCGCCGCGCGTGGTGGGTCAGGAGGACTCGGGCTTCGTGGCGGCCGGTGGCGCGCTGGCGGTCACGGGGCCTGCTCGGCGATGAGATCGATCGTCGGCCGGCTCGGCCAGCAGGTGACGGCGGCGCGCCGAGCCGGCACAGTGAAGCGGTGACCACCGACATCCGCACTCCCCTGGCCCGCTACGCCGACCGCCTGCACGCCGTGATCGGCGACGGGCACCACGTCGCCTCCCCGCTCGGCGCGTGGCTGCTGCTGGCGCTCGCCGCGCCGGCCGCCACCGGCCCGACCCGCGCGACGCTGGAGGAGGTGCTCGGCACCGACGTGGAGGCCGCCGCCGAGGCGGCTCACGGCCTGCTGGCGGCGCCGCACCCGCTGGTGCCCTCGGCGACCGCGTTCTGGCACCGGCCCGGCGTCGAGACGCCCGGGCTCGACGGGTGGCGGGCCGCCCTGCCCGGGTCGACCGCGACCGGGCCGTTGCCGGACCAGGCCGGGCTCGACGCGTGGGCCCGCGAGCACACGCTCGGTCTCATCGGGGCGTTCCCGCTGACGGTCACGCCGCAGGTGCTGCTGGTCCTGGCCAGCGCCCTGGCCACCCGGGTCTCGTGGGTGGACCCGTTCGAGGTGGCGCCGGCCGACGCGCTCGGCTCCGACAGCGCCTGGGCCGGCGGGCTGCGCCGGGCGCTGCGCAGCCCGGCGCACGGCCACCTCTGCTGGATCGCCGACACCGCGCGGGCCGGCACCGTCGCCGTGCACGCCGCCCCCGCCCAGCCGGCGCGGACCACCGACGGCGCGGCCGGGCTGCTGGTGGTCTCGGTCGCTGCGGCACCCGACGTGCCGGCCGGTGACGTCCTCGCGGCGGCGCACGAGCTGGCGACGGTCGCGGCGGACACGCCGCAGGGCCACCTGCCGGCACCGCGGCGTTCCCTCTTCGACGTGCCGCTTGGCGAGAGCCCGTTGTGGACGCTGCGCGAGGAGCCGACCCGCACGTACGCGCCGGACGGCCGGGAGGAGCGGGCCACCGCCGTGCTGCCCTGCTGGTCGGCCCGCAGCCGGCACGAGCTGACCGCGCCCGGGCTGGGCTTCCCCGCCGTCGCGCGGGCGTTCGGGGAGCTGCTGGACGCGCCGGGGCTGGGGTTCGAGGCGGCCCAGGCGGCGATGGCCCGCTACGGTCGGTACGGCTTCGAGGCGGCGGCCGTCACCGGCTTCGCCGCGACGCTCAGCCTGCCGCCGGAGGGGGTGGCCCGGGTCGCGGAGCTGCGCTTCGGCCACCCGTACGCCGTGGTGGCGGTCGCCACCGACGACCGGGCCGGCGGCGCGGAGCCCGGTCCGTGGCACGGGATGCCGGTCTTCTCCGCCTGGGTCGCCGACCCGGAGGAGCTGCCGGAGGCCGACGTCGCGGACCGCTACGGGGACGCCTGGCCCGGATCCGTCGCCGACGGCCGCGAAGACGTCTAGCCCGGGCCGGGAGGCGACCGGCCTCAGAGAGTGTTGGGTAACTGGAGGGCTACTTCTGGTTGAGTTCGTCGTCGAGGCGTCGGGCTGCTTCGGTTTCGATGGGGCCTTGCGGTTC
>NZ_JBFABB010000140.1:0-15938 GCF_040640035.1 Micromonospora sp. NPDC023633
CCGCCCCGCCCGCGCGCCGGGCGGCGGGCCGCGCGCCCCCGGGGCCCCGCCGCCCCGCCCCCCCCCCCCCGGGGGGGGGGGGGCGCCCCCCCCCCCCCCCCCCCCCCCCCCACGCCAGCTCACGGCGAGGGGGTACGACGGCGATGGCGGGTTCGGTGCACACGGTCGCGGTCATCGGGGCCGGCAAGATCGGTGAGCTGATGCTCTCCGGGCTGCTGCGGTCGGGATGGCCGGTGGACCGGCTGCTGGCCACCGCCCGCCGGCCCGCCCGCGCCGAGGAGCTGACCGCCCGCTACGGGATCCGGGTGGTCGACAACCTCACGGCGGTGGCCGAGGCGGAGGTGCTCGCCGTCTCGGTCAAGCCGCAGGACGCGGCGACGCTGCTGGATGAGATCGGGCCGAAGGTGCCCGCCGACAAGCTGGTGATCTCCCTCTGCGCCGGCCTGCCCACCAGCTTCTTCAACCGCCGGCTGCCCGAGGGCACGCCCGTGGTGCGGGTGATGACCAACACCCCGGCCCTGGTCGACCAGGCGATGACGGCGATCTCCGCCGGCGCGCACGCCACCGGCACGCACCTCGCGCTGGCCGAGGAGATGTTCAAGCCGCTGGGGTCGACCGTCCGGGTGCCCGAGTCCCAGCAGGACGCGGTGACTGCGCTCTCCGGCTCCGGGCCGGCGTACTTCTACCTGCTGGTCGAGGCGATGATCGACGCCGGCATCCTGCTCGGCCTGCCCCGGCAGGTCGCGCACGAGCTGATCGTGCAGACCGCGATCGGCTCCGCCGTAATGCTGCGCGACTCCGGCGAGCACCCGGTGAAGCTACGCGAGGCGGTCACGTCGCCGGCCGGCACCACCATCTCCGCCGTGCGCGAGCTGGAGAAGCACGGCGTACGGGCGGCGCTGCTCGCCGCGCTGGAGGCGGCCCGCGACCGGGCCCGCGAACTGGCCGCCCAGGCCGACTGAATTCCTCAGCACGGCCCGACGTTCCACACTATGTCGATTCGCGTCGGTAACCCGACAATTTGTCTGGCCGGTAGTTGGTGGACGGCGCACGGACGTATCGATGTAACTCGGCTGGAGCGGTCGAGGTGCGGCAAATGCGGCACCAGGGGGTTCCACTTCGTTCACCGGGTGGTTGAATCGGGGCCAGGTGCAGCGGGGTTCGGGGGAGAACAAATGGATGTCTTCGATGTGCGGGACCGACTCATCGGGGACTACCGAGAGTTCACGTCGAGCTTCGTCGACCCTCGTGATCCGAAAATCAGGAGTTACGTCAAGCGGCTCGCGGCCTCCGGCTACCAGTGGCCGGCGCCCTACCTGTCGCTCAACCCGAACTTCGCCTCGGGCGGCACTGTCGACAGCCTGGTCGGCGCCGGCCCGCTGCATCCGGACAGTGCGCGGATCTTCCGCCTCAAGCGGGACAAGACGGATGCCGGCGACCAGTCGCTACGATTGCACCAGCACCAGCGGGATGCCATCGAGACTGCTCGCGGCGGCCACAGCTACGTACTGACTACGGGTACCGGTTCGGGCAAGAGGTTGGATCCCCTGCCCGCTAGTCGACAGGCAGCGATCTAAGTGGGGCGCCACTGGGTTCGTGGCCATTACGTCCGGGGTCATATCCGAAATGGTTCCTGGGTGGGAGGCCACTGGCGCGGGGATCATTCAAGGCTGTCGACCGATCGTGACTTGCCGCCACCGCCACCACCGCCGCCCCCATCTCCATCCAAATCTTTTCCGCCGCCGCAGCGGCGGAAAGCGAGGGTCTCTGCCAATGCCGGCCGTGCTCCGATGCCGTTACGCCCTGTTTGGCGTACTCCGCAGCCAGGCGAGTTGCCCTATAGGCCGCCAGCCAGTCGGAAGCGATCAGGCGGTGCCGGTCGGGTAGTCATGTTCTTTTCGCTGCTTGTTCTGGCAGGAAGTTGTCTGAGTTGGTGCAGTTCTTCTAATGATGAAACGATGGCTTCCAAAGAAGATCAGCGGGAGCGTGCTCTCGCGATTCTCGAAGAGCAGTTTCGTTCCACTCCGTCTCTGTCGTCTTCTCCCATCGTCGGCTGGGCTGATGCCCCTGCGAACATTTCTTGTCGCATCGAGGAAGACGCATACGATGCCTGGCATCAGGGTCTTGATCCGATCACGAGCGGCTTTGACTCGCCTTCTCCTGGGGAACTCCGAAAGCTAAAGCGCGAGGTTGAGGCGTACACCCTGGCAGTTGCGCCGTTGGCGGACCCAAACACTGATCAGTTGATCCTCGCGATGGCATCGTATCGAGCGGAGGTGGTATCGGCGATATCTGAACCGGACGGAATTCGCACACTGTCTTCAATGGTCAGGGCTGCTCTTGCCGTCAACGGCGAACATCGATCATTTCAGGCTGCATGTGCGCGGTAGCGTGGCGAGAGTTGATAGGATTTGGTTACTCCAACTGTACGTTCGCCTGCTCCGCGCTGATGAGTTGCCCGACACCGATGAAGCTTCTGGCTGCTACCGTTCAACCCTACGGGCTGCGATACTGCCATCGCGGGGCTTTTGCAGTAGCCTGTCTGTCATGTCCCGCCAGTCATATATTCCCCCTTTCTGTTGCGCGTTCCAAGAGGGTTTCGTCGCAATGTTCGCTCCGGCCGCGCTGAGTTGTTGAATGTGCGTGCCATAGGCAGGGTGAGAAACGAGGCCGTCTTTTGCATACGGGAAGGCGACGATTGGTAGCTTCATGCCGATTGCCTCGTTAAGGAGGCCGAGAGCTAGGTTATCGCTGATACCTAAAGCCCATTTATTAATCGTGTTAAAAGTGGCTGGTGCGACCATCATCAGGTCAGCCCTCGGATGCACGTCCGGCTCACCCGGCAGTCGCCACTCGGACCGCACTGGGTAGCCGGTTTGCTCAGCCAGCGTCTTCATCTATCCACTGTGCTGCCGTCGGCGTGGCGATCACACAGACCGTCCAGCCGTCCTGCATCAGCAGGTTGACAAGTTCTCCGATCTGGAGCGCTGGGGGAGCAGCGCAGACGACGAGGTACAAGACGGGTGGGTTCGTCACGCCAGCAGCCCCGCTCGCTCAGCCAGCGGTCGAAGCCCCGGCGTCGCGGCTCGACGCTCTTTCGACTGCAGATCCGTCAGCAGGGTTCGTACCTGGGCATTGGCGCGTACGACCTCGGGCGCGACGCGCTCCGCCTCCAGGATGTGAAGGACAGCCAGCGAACTTTCCTTCGCGCCCATCGCGGTGGCGGCGGCCAGGTCGACATGCACTTGGGCCCGTCGACCGACGAGCGCGGCTGGTAGCCAAGAGGTGTCGAGGCGGCTTGCGACGTCGAAGGCCCGTTCCGCGTCTCTGCTCCCTACAGCAGCGGAGACGGTGTGGATGACGACGTTGGTGGGCCCGAAGCCGGTCCACAGCCGATTTTGGTCCGAGCCCAGCTCAGCTGCCAGCCCTTCGGCTTGAACCAGTAGACCGTCGGCATCCTTGCGCCGATCCTGTCGGGCGGCGATCACCGCGGCCAGGAGCAGCAGCGCGCCGTGCGCGGACAGCAGGTCCCGATCCTTGGCCCGCCCGTCGCGAACCAGGTGCTCGATGCTGGTCTGCGTCATCGCTGCGGCCTCGTCAGTCCGACCGGGCAGCCTCAGCAGTCCGCAGGCAGCCTGATATGCGGCGAGCGCCGCGAGGGCTCGATGGTTGGCGAGCCGGGCTGCGGTCGATGCGCGGTCGGCGGTCAACAGGGCGATGTCGCCGTCGCCCACCTTGGTGGCGAGCTTCGACGCCGCGATGTAGGCGGTGGCCAGGAGCCGGAAGGCGTCGGCGCGGCGCGCTCCGGGTGCCCTGTCCGTCAGCTCGGTGGCCTGGCGTAGTACTTCCGGCAGCAGCCGAGCGGCTGAGCTGTAGCTCGCCCGCTGATAGAGGGCGTGCAGCCGGACCACGCCTCGGCGGACATTGACCAGCGATGGCACTGGCTGAGCGGGTGGATCGGGCAGGTAGCTGGTGAGGAAGGTGCGCAGGCCGGTCAGCAGCTGGGACCGAATCGCAGATGCGGGGTTGCGGGTGTCGTCTCCCATGGCCTGCCCTCGACCTGTCGCTACTGAGACGTCGACGAGCATGCCGTCGAGCTGTTCGAGCGTAACGTGCAATGCCTGAGCAATCCGGGTCCGATGCCAGGGTTGAGGATCGGTCTCCGCGTTCTCCCAGCGAGCGACGGTCGATCGTTCGACCCCGAGTGCTTCGGCCAGGCGTTCCTGACTGAACCCGAGCGCTTTTCGTCGCTGACAGAGCCGGTGTCGCTTCAGGGCCACCGCAGCCCTCCCTCCCTATGTCGGCCACTGTAGTAACCCTCCGTCGATCGGGCGGGTACGCAGATGCCTCATTAGTGCGTCACTTCAGCCGCTCGGACGCTGTAGTGCCTGCTCAGCCGCAAGACCAGGGTGGACGCATGGCCCGGGGCAGGTGCTGGGCTCCGGTGGGGCGCACCCGAGCGCTTCCGTCGTCTCCGCCCGCTCCGGTGCCGTTCCACTCTCGACGGAGGGCTTCGATGGCGGCGGTGCTGGACGACTTCCCGGTGTTCACGCCGGTCAGCGACGACGAGGTGGCGCTGGCCCTGCGGGCGGTACTGGTGCACGCGCCGGAACAGTGGCCGGCGGGTCCGCTGTGCCGCAGCGAGCGGGTGCCGCATCCGTGCCGGCTGGCCCGCTGGGGCCGGGGCACGCTGCGGGCAGCCAGGGTCACCGATGCCCGTGCCGACGAGCTGGTCGCCGCCGGCGACCCGGGCGCCTGGCCGTGGGCGTGAGCGGGCTCGGGGCGTACCCCACGCAGGGCTGGCTCGATCCGGCGGGCGTGCGGGACGCGGTCACCCGGTGGCTGCGGGCGGTGGCTGCGGACGCCGAGTTGGCGCCGTACCTCATCGGGGTCGATCAGGCCCGGCTCGGTGGGCACCTGGCGCTGGCTCTCGCCGTGGCGCTCGGCGGGCCGGCCGGCGACATCGTCCGCCCAGCGGCCGGGGCGTGGCGCGGTCTCGGCCTGACCGAGGCGCAGCACCGCCGCGTGGTCGACTACCTGGCCGGGGTGCTCCAGGCGCTCGACGTGCCGGCCGACGCGGTGGCCGCGGCCCGGCGGGCCTTCGCCGACGAGGCGGGCGCGTGACCGCCGCCCTGACCGCCTCCTGGTCGACCACCATGCGGTACGCCCGCCAGGCCGCCGACGACTTCTGGTGCGCGGTCGAGGAGCGCTGCCCGGGGCTGCTGCCGGAGCGGGAGGCGGGCGTGTTCCTCGCCGCGCTGGGGCGGCTGGCCAGCGGCGACGACTCGGCGGGGCGGGCGGCGCTGCTGGCCGTGCTCGGTCGGGCCCACCGCCGCTACGGCCTGTCGCCCCACCAGCGGACCGTGGCGCTCATGTTGGCGGCCACCGTCACCCACTATGCCGCGCCGCTGCCCTCCGGACTGTCGGCGGCGTGGCAGCAGGCAGCAGAGCGTGCGTTGGCGGCGGCTGGGGGGCTCCGCCGAGCGGGTCGGCGACGGCCCGGCGTGGTGGCCGGCGCAGGTCATCGCGTACGACCGGGCCGCCGACGGCCTCGCCATCATGACCGTACGCCCTGTGCGGCGGGTGCTCTTCCAGCCTGGCCAGGCGGTGCCCCTGTGCACCGAGCGGCGGCCCGGCCGGTGGCGCTAGTATTCACCGGCCAACGCCCCGCGCCCCGACGGCATGCTGGAGTTCCACGTCCGCGCCGTCGCTGCCGGCTCCGTCTCCCACACCCTCGTCCACGCGGTACGCCCTGGCCACCAACTCTGGCTCGGCCCGCCCGACGGCACCGGGCTGACCCTCGGCGAGTCCTCGCGGGCGGATCTGCTGCTGGTGGCCGGTGGCACCGGGCTGGCGCCGCTGCGCGCCCTCGTCGAGCAGGTCGCCGCAGCGCCGGCCGGACGGCGGGTCACCCTCGTCGTCGGTGCCCGCTCCTTCGCCGACCTGTACGACTCGATCAGCCTGGACAAGCTCCAGTGCGCTCACGACTGGCTGACCGTCGTGCCCGCGTTCTCGCACGACGTGGCGGCCGAGCCGGGGGAGTGGGGCGACGCGCTTACTGTGGCGCTGGAGCACCACCGGCCCGGCCAGGAGGTCTACCTGTGCGGTCCGCCGCTGATGGTCGCCGGGTCACGGCTGCGGCTGCTCGCCGCCGGCGTGCCGGCCGAGCGGATCCACCTGCCCGACGGGTACGCCGGCTGATGGCGGTCTACCGCAGCCGCAACGCGCTCGTCGGGCCGCTCACCTCGGGCGGCATCTGCGCGCCAGCACTCCCGCGTACCCGGCTCGGCCGGCGGGGCTACCGGCCCGAAGACGTCGACGCCCTGCTGCACCGGCTCGCCTACGAACTGGGGCAGCGAACTCGCCGGCGCGACCTGGCCGAACAAGAGAACGACCGCCTCAAACAGGCCCTACACACCTGGCAGGCCAACTCGGGTGTTGGGAACGCTCCAGGACATGACGCTGGGCAGGAGACCAAGGAAACCCGCTACAGGTAGCGGCAACGTGCACAGAGTTCCATGTGAGTTGGTGGATGAGGCGGACGCTGGGAGCAGGTTGCGGAATTTGCTCCCAGCGTTCGCCTATCGGCGTCGCTTGGTTTCCAGCGGCCATTCCAGGCTTACCGTCTCGTCGCGGCCCTGTCGGTCGAAGAACGCCTGGAGGTCCCGCTTCTGCTGGGCGTACCAGCCGATCTGCGCCTGGTGGAGAGCATCGGGGTGCATCCGGGCGATCTGTTCATGACGGGCCGCGATCGATACCGCCATATCGACCGCCGCGCGCGCATCGCTCTCGGCGTCATGAGCGTTCGCGAGGTCGACTTCGTAGTACCTGCACAGGTCGCCCAGCTGCCGGCTGTCGTACCAGCGGGGTTCGACCTCAGCGTGCAGGATCGACGGGTCGACAATGACGGCGCGGTCCCACTCGACCGGCGGGAGCCCGTGGCGAGCCAGCTCGGTGTGCAGCACCGTGACGTCGTAGTGGGCGCAGAAGACGACGAGCGGCGTGCCGTCCGCGATCACCTTCGAGATCGCCGTTCCCAACTCGGCCAGCGCCTCCCGAGGCGGCCTGCCGGCGTTGCGCACCATCTCGTCGGTGATTCCGTGGACCGCGGTGGAGTCGGACGGGATCGGGACCCCTGGGTTGACGAGCCAGTTCGAGGTGGTGCCGTCGGCGTGGACCAGGGCAGCGGAGACGATGCGGCTGTCCAAGGGCTCCTGATCGGTGCCCTCGATGTCGAAGCCCACCACCGGCAGGTCGTGCCACCCGCGGTGGTTTCCGCGCAGCGGAGCGGTCCTGACCGGTGCGCACTCATGGTGGTACGAACTCCAGCGGCCCCCGGTAGTGATGGCCTGTCCGGCCCCCGCCTCCACCCATTTTCGGCACTTTCCGCAGCTCCCGGGGTATCTGTTGATCATGATGAGGTTCTCCTTTGCTGGTGCCTGGTCGCGTCGGGGCTGTAAGCGTCCGAAGCCCGGGGAATGAGTGCCGAGGGCGAAGCGCCGGGACGATCCTGAAGGCTTGATCAGTCTGTCGACACCCCCGCCGGTGGGAACTGATCCACCTATGTGGACTGTCAAGGCTGACCGGATTCTGGCGTTTGTGGCCGGCTGCTTTGTGCCGCCGGCCGTAGGCTGTTCTGATCGCCGCTCGCTCCGTCGGAAAGGCCAGCGTGATGTCCGAAGGTGTCCGGTACGGGTTGTTGGTGCGTACCTGTCTGGAGGTGCTGCGCGACGCCGGCGAGCGGATGCACGGCAGAAAGGTGCTCGACGAGGTCGCCAATCGCATCGACCTCACCGAGGCGGAACAGAAACTGCACAAGAGCGGTGTTCCAGCGTGGAACGTCGCGGCCCGGTTCCACACCGGCGACGCCACGACGGCGGGCTGGATGGTGAAGCGCGACGGCCTGTGGTGGATCACCAACGCTGGGCGCGCAGCGCTGGACACCTACCAGGACCCCGCCGCGTTGTACGCCGAGATCGGTCGCCGCTACCGCGAGGTCTTCCGCCACCGCAAGCAGGCCCGCAAGAAGTACGAGAGCCGGCTGCACACCATCGCGGCAGCACTCGCGCTCGTGCCGGAGGGCTCCTGGACGGCGTACGACGACCTCGCCGATCTCGTCGACGGTTCGCCCGACGAGATCGCTCACCTGCTCGCCGAGACCTTCGTCGAGAACTCGCACCGGGTACTCCGGGTCGATGGCGAGGTTCCGCCGGCCATGCACCAGCACGCCAAGCACCGAGGCGCTGACGTCCGCGGGCAGTTGGTCGGGGAGGGCGTCGAGTTCGAGGGCCGTCATGCCAACCCGGAGCAGCGGATCACCGCCGACTTCCTGCGGGAACGGCTGGTCGAGGCCGAGTCGGTCCCGCCGGAGAGCGTGGCGCGACGGGCCTGGCTGGTGCGGGGTTCGAACGTGGACGGTGTCGACCTCGTACCGGAGTGGTTGGCCGACGGCTGGGTGTCGCTCGCGGCATCGCAACTGCCACAACTGGACGATGATGTCGATCCTCAGCGCCTGCAGCAGGTTGTCGAGGAGGAGTACCGGCACAAGAGCTACTCGGTGCGGGAGAAACTGCTCAGCTATTTCAACGCGTTCCTGCGCAAGATGCGCCCGGGTGACTACCTGATGACCATGCACCGTGGCGAGATGTACCTGGGCCAGATCGACGGGGACGCCTACTTCGTGGAGTCGCCGGATCGACGGTCCAACCTGCGCCGCCCGGCGCGCTGGCTCAACACCGGGTCACCACGCGACCTCACCGACCTCACCGGGCCGCTGCTCGCCCTGACTCAGAGCCAGGACGACCTGATCGACCTAACCGACGCGCTCGACGCGCTCGACCGGCTCCACGCCGACCTGGTGCCGGAACAACCGGCGGTCGAGTTGGCGCCGGAAGCACGGCTGGCCGACGTGACGACAGAGATGGCCAACGAACTGCTCACCGATGTCGAGTGGCTGACCGAGCTGCGCGACCTGCTCGCTGAGCGGCGGCAGGTGATCCTCTACGGTCCGCCGGGCACCGGCAAGACTTATCTGGCGCAGCAGTTGGCCTCCCGGGTGACCGAGCCGCACGCGGTGAAGCTGATTCAGTTCCATCCCTCCTACACCTACGAGGACTTCTTCGAGGGCTTCCGGCCGGAAAGCGGCGACGACGGCACCCTGCGGTTCAAACTCACCTCCGGGCCGCTGCGTCAGCTGGCCGACGACGCCCGAGAGCACCCCTCCACGGCGTACGTTCTGATCATCGACGAGATCAACCGCGGCAACCTGGCCAAGATCTTCGGTGAGCTGTACTTCCTGCTCGAATACCGCGAACAGCGCATCCGGTTGCAGTACTCGCCGGAGGACTTCACCCTGCCGACGAACCTCTACCTCATCGGCACCATGAACACCGCCGACCGGTCCATCGCCTTGGTCGACGCGGCGATGCGGCGGCGTTTCGCATTCGTGGAGCTGCACCCGTCGAAGATGCCGGTTTCCGGGCTGTTGCAGCGCTGGCTGGACAGGGAGGGCCTGACCTCGGACGCGCCCGCGCTGCTCGACGCGCTCAACGCGCGGCTCGTCGACTCCGACTACGCCATCGGGCCGTCGTACTTCATGCGGGAATCGGTCCACGTCAAGCCCGACGGGCTCGACCGGGTGTGGCGGCACGACATCCTGCCGATGCTCGTCGAGCACCACTACGCCGACGACCTCGACGTCGCGCAGCTGTACGGCCTCGACGTGCTGCGTCAATCGCTGCCGCAGCAACCATGAGCCTGATTCGGTTACGCGAGGCCGGCCCCGCGGTGCAGGTGCACCTCGATGCCGACGACGCGCGCCGGCTCGCTGCGTCCGAGGTCGTCGACGTACGGCCGGGTCCGGCCCCCGGATTCTGGCGAGTGCGGGCCGGCAGAAAGGTCGGCGCGGCTCGGATCGGCGGTGTGGAACTGCACATCGAGCCCAAGGTGCCGATCGCACGCCTGTTCTTCCTCGTCGGGTATGCCCGAAACCCGAAGGGCTGGCGCGACGAGAGCGTGTCGCTCACCGACCAAGCCGGCCTGGTGCCGGCGCTCGCCGCCGCCTTGTCGCGGCAGACCGATCGGGCGCTGCGCCAGGGCCTGCTCCAGGGCTACCGGACCACCGACGACACCTCACCGGTGCTGCGCGGCCGTCTGCGAGAGACCGCCCAACTGGGTCGACGAGCGGGACTGGCGTTGCCCCTGGAGATCCGCCACGACGACTACACGGTCGACATCGCCGAGAACCGGATCCTCGCCACCGCCGTCGAACGCATGCTGCGGGTGCCCGGGGTCGATGCCGAGTCCCGGCGCATGCTCCGCCACCTTACCGCGCGGTTCGCTGGGGTCACCCGGCTGCGGCCAGGGGAACCCGTGCCGGATTGGCGGCCGACCCGGCTCAACGAGCGGCTGCGTATCGCCCTCCGGCTGGCCGAGTTGGTGCTCGCCGGTGCCTCCGTCGAAGCGGGCCGGGGCGGCGTGCTCAGCAACGCATTCCTGCTGGACATGTGGCGGGTCTTCGAGGATTTCCTGTCGGTCGCGCTCCGCGCAGCCATCGAGTCGGCGTACGGCGGAACGGTCGTGTTCCAGGCGCGCCATCACCTCGACGGTCGACGCCGCCTGGAGCTGCGACCGGACATCCTGTGGCAGGACGGCACAAGTGGTGTCGGCGCTGTGATGGACGCCAAGTACAAGGCCGACACGGCCCGCGAGGACGCCTACCAGATGCTGGCCTACTGCGTCGCCTATGGGCTAACGCACGGGCACCTGATCTACGCCTCCGGCGACCAGTCGCCGGTGCGGCATGTCGTCCGCAACACCGGGATCGAGATCGTCTGCCATGCGCTCGACCTCGACGCCGATCCGGCCGATCTTCTCGACCGGGTCGGCGCGTTGGCCGGCGAGGTCACCGGTAAAGCAGGTGGGGCTCGCGCCGTCGGTTGAAGTCCGCCAGCTCGTCGGCCCAGGCGCCGACCACGTCGTCCACGTCGGCGCCCGCGTCGATCATCGTGCGCAGCCGCGGTGACCCGGTCAGCTTGTCGATCCAGTACGGCCGCACGGCGTCCCAGGAGTCGCGCCGCCACGCGAACGCCGGGTACTTGTGCGCCTCCACCAGCATCGCGACCGCCGTGCGGATCGGGTCGTACGTCGCCCGGTCGACGACCTTCACCTCGACCCCGGCGCAGAGCTTGTTGAGCAGCGCGGGCTTCTGCCCGGCGGACGTCGGCGTGAAGTACGCCTCGCGGAACTCGACGCCGGGCAGCTCGCGGGCGTTGAGCCGGTCGGACCAGTGGTAGTCGAAGTCGGCGGCCAGGCCGCCGATCAGCTCGAACGGCCGGCAGGTGCCCCGGCCCTCGGTGATCGAGGCGACGCCCTCGAACAGGCCGGTGCCGGGGTAGACCAGCGCGGTCTCCGCGGTGGGCATGTTCGGGCTGGGCATCACCCAGGGCAGGTCGGTGTCGGCGGCCAGCTTGTCGCGCTTCCAGTGCCGGCACTTCACGACGTGCAGGTCGACCTGGCGGCCGGCCTCGGCGGGCAGGAACTCCGCGTTGAAGAACCGGGCCAACTCGCCGACGGTCATGCCGTGCTGCTGGACGATCTCCTTGAGGCCCACGCCGGAGGTGTAGCCGGCGGTCATCATCGGCCCGTAGGCCCGGCCACCGACCGGGTTGGGCCGGTCCAGCACCACGTACCGCTTGCCGACGCGGGCGGCGGCCATCATGGAGGTGTACATGGTCCAGATGTACGTGTAAAAGCGGGCGCCGACGTCCTGGATGTCGAAGACGACGGTGTCGACGCCGGCCTGGGTGAACATGGTCTCCCACTTGGCCTGCGAGGCGCCGTACGCGTCGTAGACGGTGATCCCGGTGCGGGCGTCGACGCCGGTGCCCTCGCTGCCCCCGGCCTGGGCCGAGCCGCGGAAGCCGTGCTCGGGGCCGAACGCGGCGGCCAGCCGCACCGCGCCGGAGGCGTGCATCAGGTCGACCAGGTGCCGGTAGGCCGAGTCCACGCCGGTGGGGTTCGAGATCACGCCCACCCGCTGACCCGCGAGGTCGGCGAAGCCGGATCGGACGAGCACGTCGAGGCCGGTCTCCACGTGGCGGATGCCGGGCGCGGCGTGGCCGGCCGCGCCGGGTGCCGTCGCCGCGACCGCGCCCGCGGTCACCGCACCCGCTCCGGCCAGGAACTTCCTTCGCTCCATGTCGACCCTCCCGTCGGTTTGGTCGAAACTTAGCTACACGTAGATGCCCCGTCAAGGAAGGTTAGCTACAAACCCGGGTCCGACCGGGCGTGGCGGGGCCGTCGCGTGCTCCATACTGGCCCGGTGTTCACCCTCGCCCAGGCCCGCCACCTGATCGCCACCCTGCGCCCACGCGTCGACGAGCTGATCCGGCTCCGGGCTGACCTGGCCGAGCTGCGCGTCGACCTGGCTGCCCGGGGCGCCAGCCCGCTCGGCGGACTGGCGGAGGTCAAGGGGCTGGAGGCGCGGCTGCACGCCCTCGTCGAGGAGCTGCACTCCCACGACATCCAGGTCAAGGGCATCGCGCCGGTGCTGCTCGACTTCCCCGGCGAGCGGGACGGCCGGCCGGTGCTCTGGTGCTGGCTGGAGGGGGACACGGACGTGCGCTGGTACCACCGGGTGGAGTGCGGCTTCGCCGGCCGTCGCCCGGTCTGATCCGGCGCGGCGGGATCGGCCGGCCGCCGCCGGTGGCGGCGGAGCGGACAGGTCCCGCCGGTGCTGCTCAGGCCAGGGACGCGAGCGTGGCCGGGGAGACGTTGCCGCCGCTGAGGACCAGCACGGTACGGGTGCCCGGCGCGGCGTCGACCAGACCGGCCCGCAACGCGGCGAGGGTGACGGCGGCGGACGGCTCGACCAGGAGTTTCGTCGCGTCCAGCAGCTCCCACCAGGCGGCCCGGATGTCCTCCTCGGACACCTCGACCACGTCGTCCACCAGTGCGCGCACGTGCGCCAGGGTGTGCCGCCCGGCGAACGGAGCCGCCAGCCCGTCGGCGATCGACGTCGGCCGTACCGCGAGGGCGTCGCCGCCGGTGCGCAGCGCATGGCCCACCGCGTTGGCGGTGACCGGCTCGACCCCGACGACGCGGGCGGTCGGGACGGCCGCCCGGACGGCCGACGCCACCCCGCTGATCAGCCCGCCGCCGCCCATCGGCACGAGGACCAGCTCCGGCGGCGGGCCGTCGGCCAGGATCTCCCTGCCGACGGTGGCCTGACCGGCGATGACGTCCGGCTCGTCGAACGGGTGCAGGAGGTGGTAGCCGCGCTCCGCCGCGAGGGCCTGGCAGGTGCCCAGCAGGTCGTCGGTGAGGACGACCTCACCGCCGTACCGCCGGACCGCCTCGATCTTGGTCGGCACCGCGTGCGGTGGCATGCAGACGACCGTCGGCAGGCCGAAGGCGCTACCGGCGAAGGCCACGGCCATCGCGTGGTTGCCGGCGGAGAAGGCGGTCAGCCCGGCGGGCGCCCCCTCCCGTTCGACGCGGGCGAGCAGCGCGTTCAGCGCGCCCCGCACCTTGAAGCTGCCGGTGTGCTGGAGGTTCTCCGCCTTCACCGCGAGGTCGAGCCGGAACGGGTCGCCGAGGCGGGGGCAGGGCAGCAGCGGCGTGCGGGCGACCCGCCCCTCGATGCGCTTCTCGGCCGCGACGATGTCGTCCACGGTGGTGAGCTGCACGGTCGCAGCCTAGCCCGGCCCGGCCGGTCGCACCGCCCGTGGTGCGACCGGCCGGACCGTGGTGCACCCGGTCAGCGGGTGGCTTCGGCCAGGGCGGCGCGCACCCTGGCGGCGTCGGCCGGCGCCTCGCGCTCCCAGTTCGCCGGGTCGGCCGAGTAGATGGTCCCGTACGCCGGGGTGTCCGGCTGGAAGCGCCAGCTCTCGGCGAGCGTCCCGGCGTCCACGGTGTCGTAGCCGATCCGGTCGAGGAATGCCGTGGCCTCCGCCTTCGCGCCCGCGTCGTCGCCGGCGATGGGCAGCGCGCTGCGGTCGTCGGCACCGGTCGGCCGGGCCAGCTCGTGCAGGTGCTTGAAGAAGATGTTGTTGAACACCTTGACCACCCGCGACTGCGGCAGGTGCCGCTGGAGCAGTTCGCTGCTGGTGGTGGAGCCCGAGTCGAGCTCGGGGAACCGGCCGTCCCGCTCCGGGTAGTAGTTGTTGGTGTCGAGCACCAGCTTGCCGGCGAGCGGCTCGACCGGCACGTCGCGGTACGCCTTCAGCGGGATGGTGACGACCACCAGGTCGCCGGCCTCCGCGGCTTCCCGGACCGTGGCCGCCCGAGCCTGCGGGCCCAGCTCCTCGACGAGGTCCTTGAGGGTCTCCGGGCCGCGCGAGTTGCTGAGCACCACGTCGTAGCCGGCGGCCACCGCCAGCCGCGCCACCGTGCCGCCGATGTGTCCACTGCCGATCAGTCCCACAGTTGTCATGCCGGTTCCCAACTCCGTTCGCGGTGACGCTATTCCCCACCGGCCTGGTCGACAATCCCGCCTGCCGCCTGCCGCCTGCCGCCTGCCGCCTGCCGCCTGCCGCCAGGCGCCAGGCGTCGGGCGTCGGTGAGCCGGCGGGCCGACGGTGCCGGGCCGGGAGCGGGGGCGCCGGCGGCGGGGGCGGCCCACGCGCCCGTCCGCCCAACGTACTGCCGGCCCGGGCGCCGGGGGACGGCTTCGACGACAACGCCTGCCGGGCGACCCGCGTCGCCGTCGCGGGCGGGACCGGTGTCGGACCCGGCGGCTAGCCTGCCTCCACTTGCGAAACGCGGAACGGGGTGTGTGATGGGCACGTGGGCGGTGGGGCCGTTCGACAACGACACGGCGGCGGACTGGTGCGCCGGCCTCGACGAGGCGTCGCCGGAGCGGCGGCCCCTCCTGGTGGAGCAGGCGCTGCGCGAGGCGGTGCGGGAGGGCGACTTCCTGGACTCGTGGCCCGGGGTCAAGGCGGTGGCGGCGTCGGCGGTGGTCGCCGCGCACCTCCCCGGCGGCCCGCCGGTCGACTCGGCCTACGCGCCGGACTTCCTCATCGCCGGCGGGCGCCTGACACTTCCCGCGGAGCTGCCGGCGCTGGCCCTGCGGGCGCTGGACCGGGTGCTCGCCGACGGTTCCGAGCTGGCCGAGCTCTGGGACGAGGCCGGGGAGCTCGACGAGTTCGCCGCCGCGCTCGCCCCGATCCGGGCCGCGCTGGCCGACCCGACCGGGGCCGCCGTCCTCGGGGGGTGAGGCGCCGGAGTCACGGCCGGCGGGGCCCGGGTGGGGTGCGCCCGGTCCGGCCGCCCGGATCGCCGTCGCGCCGGACCGCCGCCACCACCCGCTCGACGCGTTCGCCGGTCGTCGGGTCGGTCCAGCCGAACACCACCGGCCTGGCCGCCGCGAGGAGCTCCCAGACGAACGGCGGCAGGTCCCCGGGCGACATCCGGATGTAGGACGCCGCGTGGTCGACCCGGCCGAGCAGGTGGTCCAGCACGAAGCGGTGCCGCCCCGGGGCGTCGAGGTGCTCGGGGGCCGGCGGAAGGTGGCGCAGGCGGCCGTGGTCGCGCAGCACGTCGTCGGGCACGGCGGCGTCGAGCACCACCCGACCGGCGTCGAGCGGGCGCTGGATGCTGACGTGGTGCTCGGGCGGGACCTCGCCCGGTGCGAGCGCCTCCTGCACCGCGAAGAACATCCCGTCCCCCTTCGCCCGGACCAGGTGTCGCCGATCGTAGTCCGGTCGACACGCAGCGGCACGGCGGAGTCCGCGTCGGACGCCGGGACGCCGGACGCGTGGGTGCCCGGCCGCGCGTGCGGGCGTCGGCTCGGTCGCCGCGGCGTCGCGTCGCCCCGCGCCGGGGGCCGGCGCGGGGGGGGCTCCGGCTGCGGAAGCCCCCGGCGGCCGCAACATCGCGATCCCGGGGCGCCGGTCGGCCGAGGCCGGCACCACGGTGGGCCCGAACCCGGCGGC